>JALHON010000015.1:0-34035 GCA_022842985.1 Acidobacteriota bacterium
CGACGGCCTGCTGCGCGTGGCCGCGCTCGCGGCGCAGCCGCGTGCCGGCGACCACGCCGGGGTCTTCGATCCATGGGCCTATCCGGGATTATCGGCCGCGCTCGCCTGCCGCGCGATCGCGCTCGCCGGCGGACGCTGCCTGCGCGGCCCCGGCGCCACGATCGTGCGCGTCGAGTTCCCCCTCACGACGGACGTGGCCACGACGTGACGGCGGCAACGCGCTCAGGCACGCGCGGCGGCCGCCAGCCGGCGAATCTCGGCCACGAGGTCGTCGGGATCGCAGGGCTTGACGATGAGGCTGTCGAAGCCGGCCGCGCGCGCGTCGGCAGGACTGGTGCGCGAATGGCCGGTGGCGGCGATGAGCGGAATGTGACGCGTGGCGGCATCGGCCCGCAGAGCCTGCGCCACTTCGCCGCCGCTCAGTCCGGGCATCTGCAGGTCCATCACGATGACGTCGGGCCGCGTCTGTCGCGCCTTCGCCAGTCCGGCCACGCCGTCGGTCGCCGTGCTCACGGAGAAGCCGGCCGCGCTCAGGAAGAGTTCCCACACCTCGAGCGCATCCGCGTAGTCGTCGACGAGCAATACGTGCACGGGGCTCCTGTTCGGGCGACGCGTCACGTGCGTCGGGACACCCCCAGCATACGCCTCACGCCAGCCCGCGCCCGGCGATTCCTCGCCCGTCCAGGCGGCCGCCGGCCAGATCAGCGCCGAGCCGCGCGTCGAGACGCCGCTCACGAAGCGTCTCGCGCACATCACGGGCAGGCCGGCACGGGAGCTCGTCATGCGCGCGGATGAGCTCAGCACGAAGGTCGCCTCCTGGTGGCGCTGGCCGTTCATCGCCGGCATCGCGATTCTCGGCACGCTCGGGGCGATGGCCGCCTCGCAGTACAACGAGTTCACGCGCGCCTCCGCCGATATCGAACACGCCGAATCGGTCACGCGAGCCGTCGACGATCTGATGGCGGTGCTCGTGAATGCCGAGACCGGCTACCGCGGCTATCTCCTGAGCGGCAACCCGATCTTCCTCGAGCCGTATCGCGGCGTGAACGCGAACGCGCGCACGGCCATGATCACGCTCACCGGCCTCGTCGGCGACGACGTGCGCCGGCGCGACGATCTGAGCCGGCTGGCCGGCCTGGTCGAGCAGCGTCTGTACGACATGGAGGGCAACCTCTCGCGCTTCGACGCCGGCCGGCGCGAGGACGCCGTCGCGAACATCCGCACCGCCAATGGCAAGCGGATCATGGACCAGATCCGCCTCGTCGGCGGCACGCTCAAGTCGGAACAGCGCGCCGTGACGTCGAACCGCGCCGCCCAGGCCGTGTCGGCCGCGCGCGCCGCCCGCGGCTTCGGCATCGCCGCCGGATCGATGGTGCTGCTCCTGAGCTTTCTCGGCTGGGCGCTCAGCCGCACGATGGAACAGCGCCGGCAGGAAGTGACCGCGGCGACCATCGCGCGCCTCGAAGCCGAACGCGATGCCACGGCGAGCGCGGCGGATCTCGCCCGCAGCGAGAGCTTCAACCGCACGCTGCTCGACAGCTCCGCCGACTGCATCGCCGTGCTCACACCGGGCGGCGACGTCAGTTACCTGAACCTCGCCGGCGAACGCCAGCTGCTCCACGGCGACACCACCACCTGGCAGCGCGTGGCGTTCCCGGCCTTGTGGCCCGGTCACGCCGATGCGGCCAGCGACGCGATGCGCGTCGCCATCGGCGGCGGCGAGGGCCGCTTCGTGGCCAGCCACGAACTGCCCGGCGGAGGGCGGCGCTGGTGGGACGTTATCCTCACGCCGGCCCGCGACGCCGGGGGCCAGGTGCTGCGCCTCGTGGCCACGGCGCGCGACGTCACCCAGCAGCGCCTCGCCGACGAAGAGCGCCTGGCGTTGCTCGCACGCGAGCGGGCGGCCCGGTCGGAGGCCGAACGGGCGGCGCGCATCAAGGACGACTTCGTGAGCACGCTCTCGCACGAACTGCGCACGCCGCTCAACGCCATCCTGGGCTGGGTCGGCGTGCTGCGGCACGATCAGCAGCCCGGCACGCTCGCCAGGGCCCTCGACGTCATCGACCGCAACTCGCGGCGGCAGTCGCAGATGATCGACGACCTGCTCGACATGGGCCGCATCCTCTCGGGCAAGATGCGCCTCGAAGTGCAGCGCGTCGAACTGGCGACGGTGATCGAGGAGGCCATTCTCTCGGCGCAGCCCTCGGCCGACGCCAAGGAGGTGCGCCTGCTGAGGACGCTCGGCTCGGCGGCGATCGTGCGCGGAGATTCGGGCCGCCTGCAGCAGGTGGTGTGGAACCTGCTGAGCAACGCCATCAAGTTCACGCCGCGCGGCGGCCAGGTGCAGGTGACCCTGCGCAAGGTCAACAGTCAGGTGCATCTGCAGGTGAGCGACACCGGCGCCGGCATCGCACCGGATCTGGTGGAACACGTCTTCGATCGCTTCCGGCAGGGCGATGCCTCGACCACGCGGCGTCACGGCGGCCTCGGGCTGGGCCTGTCGATCGTGAAGAGCCTCGTCGAGCTCCACGGCGGATCGGTGGACGCGGCGAGCGACGGCGAAGGAACCGGCGCCACCTTCACCGTGCGGCTGCCGCTCGCGCTCGCCTCGACGCAGCACGAGTCGCACGTGGAAGGCCCGTCCGCGGGGACGCCGATGGCGGCCTCGCTGACCGGCCTGCGCGTGCTGGTGCTCGACGACGAGGAGGACGCGCGCGACGTCGTCACGCGCCTGCTCGAAGGTGCTGGTGCGACGGTGACGTCGGCGGGCTCGGCGGCCGACGCCCAGCAGCTGCTCGAAGACGGCCTCGTCCCGGATGTGGTCGTGAGCGATGTCGGCATGCCCGAGCGCGACGGCTACGACTTCATCCAGGCCGTGCGCCGCATGCCGCCGCCGCTGCGCACGGTGCCGGCGGCCGCGCTCACCGCGCTCGCCCGCCTCGAAGACCGAAAGCGCGCGCTGCTCTCGGGCTTCCAGACCCATCTGGCCAAGCCCGTGGACCCGGCCGAACTCGTGGCCACCGTGGCCAGCCTCGCCGGACGCACCGGCCGCGCGTAGTCGCCGGAGGGTCGCCGGCGGCGGGGCGAAATCGCCGACAATACGGCTGGGGGCGGTTCCGGACGGGCCGCCGTTCAGGAGGAAGCGCACCATGAGCCTCGTGCTCCACGGCGGTCACGGCAAGAGCCTGTTCGTTGCGCAGGGCAGCATCCGCATCGTGCAGGAACACCTGGCGGAACGCCGCGACAAGGCGATTCTCATCCGCCACATCTCGGCCGTCGAGGTGAAGAAGCCGGGCGCGTTCGACGGCTACATCCAGTTCTCGTTTGCCGGCGGCACACCGCACGATGCGAGCGGCACGTTCACCGGCGGCGCCTTCGACGCCGCGCGCGACGAGAATTCGGTCACCTTCGCCACCCTCGAGGACTACGACGTGGCGCTCAAGATCAAGGTGTTCGTGGAAGGCTGGACGCCGCCCACCGGCGCCTGAGCGGCCGTGGCGCGACGGCCGCGCGTCTTGACTTGTGTGCACCGCGGCGGCTACGGTCACGCGCATGTCCGTGCCCACGCTCAACCGCCGTGAACTGCTCGCTGCCGCCGGCGCCGGCGCGGCCGCCGCCCTCTTCGACACGCGCGCCGAGGCGCAGCCGGCAGGCGGCACCGGCGCGATCGTGTTCACCAACACCACCGTGGTCACGGTGGATGACGTGCAGCACAACGTGGCCCTCGCGGTGGTCGACGGCCGCATCGCCGCCATTGGCCCCACGGCCGAGGTGCAGGCGCGGTATCCGCGCGCCGAGGTCTACGATGGCCGCGGCAAGGCGCTGCTCCCCGGCCTCATCAATTGCCACGCCCACCTCGCGCAGACGCTGTCGCGCGGGTTCAACGAAGACTTCGGCTTCCCGAACAGCTACAAGCTGGCCGTGCAGCCGACGAGCCTCGTCTCACGCGACGAAGCCACGCTCTTCGCGGTGGTGGGCGCGCTCGAGGCCATCCGCACCGGCAGCACCACCGTGGTCGAGAACGTGGGCGGCACGGCGGCCACCGCGGCGTCGCTGGCGAAGACGGGTCTGCGCTGGGTGTTCGCCGAGTCGGCCACGGACCGCGAAGGCGGCTCGCCGATGTCGCCCGAGATCCTCGCCCGCGGCGAGGCGCCGCGCTTCTCACCGAAGATGCGCGACGAGGGCCTGCAGCGCATCACGGACCTCCACAGCGCGTGGCACGGCAAGGAGAACGGACGCATCAGCGTGTTTCCCGCGGCCGCGCTGGCCGAGAACTCGTCGCCCGAGTTGCTGAAGGCCGTGCGCGCGTTCGCCGAGAAGCACGACCTCGGCTACACGATCCACCTCTCGCAGAGCACCGCCGAAGTGGCCTACATGCGGAAGCACCACGGCGTGAGCCCGGTGGGCTTTCTGGGCCGCCACGACTTCCTGTCGTCGCGTCTCTTCGCCGCGCACTGCCGCTACGTGGACGACGCCGATATCGCGCTGCTCGCGAAGACCGGCACCATCGTGTCGCATCAGGCGGCGATGGCCGCCAACCGCGGCGTGATTCCGCCGATTCCGGCGCTGCGTGCCGCTGGCGTGCCGATTGCGATGGGCACCGACAACAACACGACCGACCTCTTCGAGGTGCTGCGCGTGGCGCTGCTCACCGAACGCATCCGCCGCGACGACGCGTTTCCCGGCGTGCAGCCGCAGCCGGAGGACATCCTGGCCGACGCCACGCTCGGCAGCGCCCGGGCCGTGCGTCAGACGGCGGCGATCGGCTCGCTCGAAGTGGGCAAGAAGGCCGACCTCCTCGTGCTCGATACGCAGCGCATCCACATCGTGCCGGCCGTGCGCATCGTGTCGGCGTGGATCCACAACGGCCAGCCGAACGACATCGAGTCGGTGATGATCGATGGCCGCTTCGTGATGCGCGATCGCAAGATCACGACCGTGGACGAAGCCGCGATCATCGCCGAGGCCGACAAGGTCGGCAAGCGCGTGTGGGCGGCCGTGGAGAAGGCCGGCGCCATCACCATTCCGCGCCTGCCGCGCCCGAAGTAGCGGGAACGCTAGGCCGGCAGCACTACGCCGCGCACCTCGCCGAAACCGATCGACGCCGCGCCGTCGCGGCTGGCGCGGGCGCGGATGATGACCTCGTCGCCGTCCTCCAGGAACGTGCGCGTGTTGCCGGTGGCGAGTGTCACCGGCGTCTTCCCGCCCTGCGAGATCTCGAGCAGGCTGCCGAAGCCGTCGGGCGTGGGCGCGGAGATGGTGCCCGTGCCGAGCAGATCCCCCGGCCGCAGGTTGCAGCCGTTGCTCGCGTGGTGTGCCACGAGCTGTGCCACCGTCCAGTAGAGATGCCGCGCGCTGCCGATCGAAAGACGGTGCGGTGCCAGGCCCGCCGCCGCAAGACACGGCGTCATGAGCAGCACCTCGAGTTCGATGTCGAGCGCACCGGTCTCCTGATCGTCGGTATCGAGCAGGTAGGGCAGCGGCGCCGGGTCGCCCTCCGGCCGCGCCGGCTGCGGCACGCGGAACGGCGCGAGCGCTTCTGGCAGCACGATCCACGGCGAGATCGACGTGGCGAAGTTCTTGGCGAGGAACGGCCCGAGCGGCTGGTACTCCCACGCCTGCAGATCGCGCGCCGACCAGTCGTTCAGCAGGCAGAAACCCGCCACGTGGCGGCCGGCCTCCCCGATCGGAATCGGCGTGCCGAGCTCGTTGCCCGGGCCGATCCAGATGCCGAGTTCGAGTTCGTAGTCGAGACGCCGCGACGGGCCGAAGCTGGGCTCGGCATCGTTCGGGCCCTTGCGCTGGCCCTGCGGACGCCGCACCGGCGTGCCCGACGGGCGGATCGACGAGCTGCGCCCGTGGTACCCGATCGGCACGTACTTGTAGTTCGGCAGGAGCGGCTGATCCGGCCGGAACTGTTTCCCGACGTTCATCGCGTGATGGATGCCGGCGTAGAAGTCCGTGTAGTCGCCGATGTCGGCCGGCAGATGCAGGCGGCAGTCGCGCGCCGGATGCAGCAGCGGCTCCACGGCCGCCCGCGCCGGCGCGCCTTCGACGAACAGCGCATGCAGGGCGAGGCGCAGCGACTGCCGTGCCTCCGGTCCCGCCGCGAGGAATGCATTGAGGCGCGGCTGCGCCGCCAGCTCCGCGGCGGATGCGGCGTCGCCGTGGAAGAGTCCGGCGCGCTGCGCCGCCGCCAGGTCGAGCACGTAGTCGCCAATGGCCACGCCGCCCCGCGGCACGGTCTCCCCCGGCGGCGTCACGACGCCAATCGGCAGGTTCTGCAGCGGGAAATCGGCGTGGCCGTTGGCCGAGGCCACCCAGCTTCGCCGCGCCGGGTCGTGCGTGTGATCGAGGAGCGTGTGCGCCACGGAGCCGTCCGTTCCTGCCGTCAGGGTTTGCTGGGATCGAAGTGTTTCTTGAGCTGCCGGCCATACTTCGCGTAGGCCTGCTGCTTCGCATCGGTGCCAGCCGCCCAGGCGGTGACCTTCTGCGGAAACCGTGTCTCGAACATGAACGCCATCGTGCCTTCGAGCTTCTTCGGCTTGAGCTCCACGTTGCTCGCCGTCTCGAAGGCCTCTTCATCCGGCCCATGCGGCAGCATCGTGTTGTGCAGTGAGAAGCCGCCAGGCACGAAGCCCTGCGGCTTGGCATCGTACTGCCCGTAGACGAGACCCATGAACTCGCTCATCACGTTCATGTGGTACCAGGGCGGACGGAACGTGTTCTCGGCCACCAGCCAGCGATCCGGGAAGATCACGAAGTCGATGTTCGCCGTGCCGGGTGTTTCGGACGGCGAGGTCAGCACGGTGAAGATCGACGGGTCCGCGTGGTCGTAGAGCACCGGGCCCACCGGCGAGTAGCGCCTGAGGTCGTACTTGTAGGGTGCGTAGTTGCCGTGCCACGCCACGACATCGAGCGGTGAGTGGTCGAGGGCCGCCTGCCACAGCGCACCGCCGAACTTCACGTACATCGTCGAGGCCGCGTCGCGATCCTCGTAGGCCGCCACCGGCGTGAGGAAGTCGCGCGGATTGGCCAGGCAGTTGGCGCCGATCGGCCCGCGATCGGGCAGCGTGAACGCGCCGCCGTAGTTCTCGCAGAGATACCCGCGCGCCGGGCCATCGGGCAGCTCGACGCGGATCTTCACGCCGCGCGGAATCACCGCCACTTCGCCGGGTTCGATGTCGATGATGCCGAACTCCGTCCAGAGGCGCAGCCGGCCCGACTGCGGCACGAAGAGCAGCTCGCCATCGGCGTCGTAGAAGTACTCGTCCACCATCGAGCGGGTGACGAGGTACACGTGCGCGCCCATGCCGGCCTGCGCGCCGGCGTCGCCGGCGGTGGTGATCGTGCGCACGCCTTCGACGAACGAGACGGGCTGCTCGGGCAGCGGCACGGGTCCCCAGCGCATCGGCGCGATCGGCACGTCCACTTCATGGCACGGCGCCGTGCGCCAGAGGCCGATGTCGGCCTTCTGGAAGTCGCCGAAGTGCGCCACGGTCGGACGGATGCGATACAGCCACGAGCGTTCGTTCGTGGCCCGCGGCGCCGTGAACGGCGAGCCGCTCAGCTGCTCGGCATAGAGCCCGTAGGCGCACTTCTGCGGCGAATTGCGGCCGATGGGCAGCGCCCCCGGCAGCGCCTCCGTCTCGAACCCGTTCCCGAACCCCGACATGTATGAAGGGGACTGTCCCCAATCTGGGCCTGGCCTGACTTGTGGCAGTTTCTGCGTCATGACGTGTGCTCCTCGGGGGCCGGCAGATCGACGTAGATCGTGTCGTCCTCGACCTTCACCGCATACGTGCGGAGGCGGCGGTCCGTGACGCTGCCATCGGGCTCGCCGGTCCGGATGTCGAAGAGTGCATGATGCATCGGGCACTCGACGTAGCCCTGCACCACGCACCCGTGGGTCAAGAGCGCCCCCATGTGCGGGCAGTTGTTGTTCGTGGCATAGACGCCGCCGTCGAGCGCGAAGAGCGCCACGGGATGGCCGTCGAGGCGCACCCCGAGCATCTCCTTGCCCGCCAGGTCGCCGCGGGCCGCGGCACGCACCCAGGCCATCAGGCGCCCTTCAGCACGCCGCGCTGAATCTGGTCTTGCTCGATCGACTCGAAGAGCGCCTTGAAGTTGCCCTCGCCGAAGCCGTCGTCGCCCTTGCGCTGGATGAACTCGAAGAAGATCGGGCCAATCGACGTCTTGCCGAAGCGCTGCAGCAGCACCTTCGTGAAGCCGCCCTCCACCACGCCTTCGCCGTCGATGAGGATGCCGTTCTTCTGCAGCCGCGCCAGGTCTTCGCCGTGCTTGGGCAGCCGCGCATCCACGCGCTGGTAGTAGATCGGGTTCGGCGCCGGCATGAAGTCCACGCCGCGCGCGATGAGCGCCTCGATCGACGCGTAGAGATCCTGCGCCGCGAGCGCCACGTGCTGGATGCCCTCGCCCCTGTATTGCTGCAGGTACTCGGCGATCTGCCCGTGCTCACCCGCGTCCTCGTTGATGGGAATGCGGATCTTGCCGTCGGGGCTCGTCATCGCCCGCGAGTGCAACCCGGTGAGCTTGCCGGCGATGTCGAAGTAGCGGATCTGGCGGAAGTTGAAGAGGCGCTCGTAGAAGGCCGCCCATTCGTCCAGCCGCCCCTTCTGCACGTTGTGCGTGAGGTGATCGATGTACCAGAGGCCCAGGCCCTTCGGCGCCGGATCCTTCGCGCCCAGCCACTCGAAGTCGACGTCATAGATGGAGCCCTTGGCGCCGTAGCGATCCACCAGATAGATGTGCAGGCCGCCGATGCCTTCGATGGTCGGGATGTCGAGCTCGCCGGGTCCGGCCGTGCGCTGCACCGGCTTCGCGCCGAGCTTGACCGCGCGGTCGAACGCGTACTCCGCGTCCACCACGCGGAAGGCCATGGCCGGCGCCGAGGGGCCGTGCTGCTCGGCGAACTTCGCGGCGAACGATCCGGGTTCGGCGTTGAGGATCAGGTTGATGCCGCCCTGGCGATAGAGCGTGACCTGCTTCGAGCGGTGTTTGGCGACGGCCACGAACCCCATCTGCGTGAACAGGCGGTCGAGCTCGGCGGGATTCGGGTGGCAGAACTCCACGAACTCGAACCCGTCGGTGCCCATCGGGTTGGCGTCGCTGATGACCGGCGGCGGTGCGTCGTGCGGGAAGGGACCCATCGGAACTCTCCGTCTAGCGGGACGCGAGCGCGTCGAACTCGTCGACGGGCTCCTGGAACGAACACGACCCGAAGCTCACCAGGTGGTGAGACCGCGTGTCGCGCAACATCGACAACGGGAATCGTTCGCCGCCCCAGCGCACGGCATCCGCCGTGAACTCGAGCGTGGCGGCATCGGTCAGCTGCAGCAGCGCTTCGGCCGTGGCCACGGGCCGCCCGGCGCGCAGCGCCGCCGTCGCCAGCAGCACGTTCAGGTAGCCATACATCGGCGCGGCAGCCGCGCCGGCCTCGTAGGTGAGGCGATAGGCGCCGCGCACCGCGTGATGCAGGCCCGCCGTGGCCTTGAAGGTGACCTTGTGACGCACGGTGGCAGCCAGGAAGCCGGCAAGCGCGGCCGGCGTAGGAAACGCGTCCGCCGTCACACCACCCGTGCGGATCTTGGCGCGCAGCCCGAGGGCGGCGATGCGGGCGAGCCAGCGATCCGCGTCGGGGCCAGGGGCCACTTCGACATAGAGCTCGATGCCGGCGCCGAACTGCGCCGCCAGCCAGTCGATGCCATCGAGCGCGGCCGGCTTCGCTTCCACCGTGTCGACGCGGGCGCGATGCCGCGACAGCGCGTTGTTGAAGGTGGCGACCGCCGCCGCGTCGTCGTCCACGCCGTCGCGCACGATGGCGCTCAGGCGCCACTCGGCACGGTCCGCGGGCAGGGGGGCGAGCGCCGCCGCCAGCTCCTGCAGGCGCGAGGCCGGCACGACGAAGCGGCCGAGCATCCACGCGTGATCGCCGGCGCGGGCGGCCTCGTATTCCGCCACGGCCGCGGCCATCGCGCGGCCGGCCGGCGGGAAGAGGCCCGCGTAGTCGACGACCCCGGCGAGCAGGGCGGTCGTGCTGGGGCGCTGCATCCTCTTACTGTGGCAGCGGCCGTTTCATCTGTCCAATACCAATGAACGCCATGATTGATAATTGTGGACTATGAATTTGCCGTCGCTCGAGCTGCGTCATCTCCGCTACTTCCGCCGCGTCGTGGACGAGCTGCACTTCGGCCGCGCCGCCGCCCGTCTGGCCGTGTCGCAGCCCACGCTGAGCGTCCAGATCCGGCAGCTCGAGGCCATCGTGGGCGGACGCCTGTTCGAGCGGCACACGCGCCAGGTGACGCTGACCGACGCCGGCCGCGCCCTCGACGAGGCGGCCCGCCGCATCCTGCGCGACGTGGACACGGCGCTCGACGCCACACGTCAGGCGCAGGCCGGGCAGGTGGGCGTGCTGCGCGTGGGCTTCGGGCCCACGCTGATGCTCTCAACACTGGGCCAGGTGGTGCGCGCCTACCGGCAGCGGCACCCCGGCGTGCGCATCGACCTGCGCGAGCTGCCAACGAGCGAGCAGCTCACCGCGCTCGTGCACGGCGATCTGGACGTGGGTTTCGTGCGCGGCGCCGACACCGACCCGCGCCTGCACGTGGAGCTCTTCGCGAAGGAGCCGCTGCTCATCGCGCTGCACCGCGACCATCCGGCGGCCGGCGCCACGCGCGTGCCGCTCGCGGCGCTGGCGCAGGACCCCTGGGTGCTCTTCCCGCGCGCCATCGCACCGCAGCTCCACGAACACGTCATGCGTCTCTGCCAGCAGGCCGGCTTCACGCCCAACGTGACGCAGGAAAGCCGCGAGGTCTACACCACCGTGGGCCTCGTCGGTGCGGGCGTGGGCGTGACGATCATTCCCGAGACCGTGCAACGGATGTCGTGGACCGGTGTCGTGTACAAGCCGATTCCGCGGGCCAGTGTCCGCCTGTCGATGGTGCGCCCGAGCGGTCCGGTGCGGCCGGTGGTCGAGACGTTCCTCGCAGTGGCGCGGAAGGCGGCCGCGCGTGCGTGAGCCCTACGCAAGGAGCGGCTGGTCCGGGCCCGTCACCGGCTACACTGGAACCGTGGACGTGACGCAAGAGCATCTCGGGCCGGATCAGCTGGCATGGCTCCGCCATTCGGAGGCGCTCTGGACGCGCGCACATCGATTGGCCGCCGCGCACCCCGAACACGACGTGTCGGACCTGTATCACGCCTTGCGGCATCTCGAACTGGCGCCGTCCGAACGCCTCCGCCTGGGACTGAGCCGTGCCAGACTTCGCGCTGACCGAGCCTGAGCGCCGCCTGCTCGCCGCGCTGAATGCGCGGGGCATCCGGTTCCTCGTGATTGGTCTCGGTGCCGCTCTCATCGAGGGTGCCCCGGTTGCGACCCTCGACGTCGACCTGTGGCTGGAACGGGTGGACGACCCGCGACTACCCGAGGCCGCCCGAGACGCCGGGGCCTTCTGGGTCTCCGGGTTCGGCGTGCAGCCTCCGGCCTTCGGTGGGGATGGCTTCGAACGACTCTATGTCCTGTTGACGGCCCACGGTCTGTCGGCCTTCGATGTCGAATACGCAAGCGCCGTCGCGCACACGATCGATGGCATCTCCGTCCGCGTTCTTCCACTGCACCGCGTTGTCGAGAGCAAGCGCGCCACGAACCGGCCCAAAGACCGCGCCGCCCTGCCGATTCTCGAAGCGACGCTGCTCGCACGGAACGACCGCGACCAGTGAGTCTGCCCGGGCCGAGCGCACGCGCCCTCTCACGCGCTGACGCGCCTACTGCGCGGCCTGCTTCTTCAGCGTGTCGCGAATCTCCGCGAGCAGCGCCTCGGTGGGTGACGGCGGCGGCGTGAGCCGCGCGGCGAAGCGGTTGAACGGCACGACGATGAAGAAGTAGAGCGCCGCGGCCTTGATGAGGAAGCTGATGACGTTGTTCAGGAAGCTGCCGAGGCCGATGCTGCCCACGCGCAGGGCCGAGAAATCCGGCTGACCGCCCAGCATGCCGATCATCGGTGTAATCAGGTCCTTGACCAGCGAGTTGACGATCTCGCCCACGGCGGCGCCGATGATGACGCCGACGGCCAGGTCGATGACGTTGCCGCGCGCGATGAAGTTCTTGAATCCCTGAAGCATTCCGGCCTCCTGTTGATGTCCCCGGGTGTGACCCGGCGGAGTCTAGCGAAGTCACGTCACGGCACTGTGGCGGTGGCCGGACCCGCGCTGGACGCCTCCCAAGGGAACAAGTTGTAGACCGTCTACGTCTCAGGGCTGTAGACGGTCTACATCCATGCCACGCACCCCTGACAACTCGCGCCTGGACCTGCTCCAGGGCACCCTCGACATGCTCATCCTGCGCACCCTGCAGTGGGGCGCGCAGCACGGCCACGGCATCGGCCAGATGATCCGCTCGCAGTCGGACGACCTGCTCAAGGTCGAAACCGGCTCGCTCTACCCGGCGCTGCACCGCCTCGAGAAACGCGGCTGGCTGAGCGCGAAGTGGGGCATCAGCGAAGCCAACCAGCGCGCGAAGTACTACGCGCTCACCGCCGCCGGCAAGGCGCAGCTCGTGCGCGAGCAGGATCGCTGGACGCAGCTCGTCCACGCGATCGGCCGGATCATGCAGCCGGTAGACGGCAAGGAGTAGCGCCATGCGGCCCGACCAGCGTGAGATCGACGACGAAATCCGCGGCCACATCGCGCTCGCCATCAAGGAGCGCGTGGACCGCGGCGAGGATCCGGAGGCGGCGCGGCGCGCGGCCTGGGCGGAGTTCGGCTACCTGCCGCAGGTGCGCGAATCCGTGCGCCAGGTCTGGTACAGCCGCTGGTTCGATGCCGCCTCCGACTTCGCGCGCGACATGCGTGTGGGCGTGCGGTCGCTCTCAGGTGCGAAGGGCCTGGCGCTCGCCGTCGTCGTCACCCTTGGCCTCGGCATCGGGGCGAACGCGGCGATCTTCAGCGTGGTGCGCGGCGTGCTCCTCACGCCGCTCGTGAACCGCGACGAGGATCGCCTCATCTACATCCGCCAGAGCGCGGCCACACCGGGCGCCGAGAACATGACGTTCTCCGTGCCCGAGATCGCGGACCTTACGGCACGCGTCACCTCGGTCGCAGCCTTCGGCGACTTCTCCACCATCGACTTCACGATGATCGGCATCGGCGAACCGCGCGTGGTGCATGCCGGCGTCGTGAGCGGCTCGTTCTTCGACGTGATGGGCCTGCGGCCGGTGCTCGGCCGCCTGCTGCAGCCAACGGACGATGGCCCCGGCGCCGCAGGCGCTGTCGTGCTCACGCATCGCTTCTGGTCCACGGCGCTCGCGAGCGATCCGGGCGTGCTCGGCAGGACGATTCGCCTCGATACGCGCACGGCCACGGTGGTGGGCGTGCTCGAACCGTCGGTGCCGTATCCGGTGGATACCGAGATCATCGCCAACGTCGTGACGAGCCCGCACCATCTGGACGCGATGATGGTGACCGGCCGCACGCACCGCATGACCGAACTCTTCGGCCGGCTGAAGCCTGGCGTCACCGTGGCGCAAGCGCGCGCGGAGTTGCAGGCCGCACATGCCGCCATCCGCAGCACGCACCCGGACGACTACGCCGGCCGAGCCGACGTGGGCGTGAGCGTGCGCACGCTGCGCGAGCAGATCGCGACGCCGGCGCGCACCATCCTGCTGCTGCTCCTCGCCACGGCTGGTGTGGTGTTCGTCGTGGCCTGTTCGAACGTGGCGAACCTGATCCTGGCGCGTTCGGTGCGCCGTGAAGGTGAACTCGCCGTGCGCGCGGCCCTCGGCGCGAGCCGCGGGGCGCTGCGGCGCACGCTCCTCGCCGAAAGCCTCGTGCTCTGCGGCGCCGGTGCGATCGTGGGCGTGCTGCTGGCTGGTCCGCTCGTGACGTTCGTGGCGCGTTTCGCCGCGCGATATTCCGTGCGCGCGCTCGACGTGACGATGGACATGAGCCTGCTCTGGATCGGTGTGGCCCTCGCCATGGCCGCGTCGGTGCTGCTGGCGTGGATTCCCCGCCTGCCTGCCGCCGAGAGCTCCACGAGCGGCTCGCTCGCCACCACTGGTGGGCTCCGCATCACGCCGGGCACGAACCGCCGGCTGCGGATCTTTGCCACGGCGCAGGTGGCCTTCTCGTTCGTGCTGCTCGTGGGCGCCGGCATGCTGCTCGCGGCGCTCGTGTCGCTGCAGACGACCACATCTGCCGCCAACGCGGCGACGGTGCTCGCGATCGACGTGCCGCTCCCGCTCGAGGCCGCGGGCCCGAAGACCCTCGCGTTCGCGGACGAGGCGATGCGGCGCATCGGCGCGCTGCCTGGCGTGTCGCGCGTGGCCATGGGGAACGTGGTGCCGTGGCGCGACCTCGGCAAGTTCGGCCCGTTTTCGTTCGGCGCTGAGGGCTACTCACCCGCCGATGGCGCCGATCAGCCGCTGGCGGTGTTGCGGAACGTGACGCCGGGCTACTTCGCCACACTCGGTGTGCCGCTCGTGGCCGGCCGCGACTTCACCGACGACGACCGCGGACGCGGCGAGCCGGTGGCGATCGTGAGCCAGACGCTGGCCACGCGCCTTTTCCCGAACGGCGAGGCCGTGAATCGGCTGATCTGGTGGACCGACCCGGTCCTGGGGGATGCGAAGCGCCGCATCGTGGGCGTAGCCGCGGACCTGAACGACGACAGCGTGCTGCCGCTGCCGGCCATGACGATCTACCACCCGCTGCGTCAGCTGCCCTTCGGCGGACGGCTCTTCGTGCAGGCGGCCGGCGGCGACCCGTACGCGCTCGTGCCGGCCATCACCCGGGCGATCCACGAGATCTCGGCCGAGCAGCCGGTGGAGCGTGCGGCCACGCTCGCCGACGTGCGCGCCGCCCTCATGACGCCCGACCGCGTGAACGCGTTCGTGGTCACGGGCTTCGCCGGCGTGGCGCTGGCCATCGCGATCGTGGGTGTGGCCGGCGTGCTCGCGTTCAGCGTGAGCGCGCGCACACGCGAGTTCGGCGTGCGCCTGGCGATCGGCTCGACACCGCGCGATCTGCTCACGGCGGTGCTGCGCGAGGGCGTGGGCATCGTGATCGTGGGCATCGTAGCCGGCGTGGGCCTGGGCTACGGGCTCGCGGCCGTGGGGGCGAGTTACGTGGACGGGCTGCGCCTGCCGGGACTGGTACCGGTGGCGGGCGCCGCCAGCGTGCTCGCGGTGGCGGCCGTGGTGGCGGCGCTGCTGCCGGCACGACGGGCCTCGCGCGTGGATGTGCTGCGCGCGCTCAGAACGGAATAGACCCGCGGTCGGGCGTCAGCTGATCGAGAAGCGGCGGCGCACGGCCTTCACATGCCCGTGCCCGTCGGGCACGAGCTCGTGCGTGACGCCCGCCGGCATCTTGCCGCGGCCCGCCGGCACGGCCTGCCCCGTCTTGACGAGCATCTCGAGATAGGCGGCCTCGTCCGCGGACGCGGCCGCCGGCTTCGCCTTCTTCGCAGTTTTCGAGGGCGACGATTTCACGGGCGCACGTTTCGTCGGCTTGGGCATGGCACGGTCCTTCCCGATAGTACCGCGCCTTGCCAGCCGTCAGCAGCACTCGAAGGCGATGCGCCTGAGCTCGGCCGCACCGTTTGCCGCCGGCGCCAGGTAGTGCGTGGCGTGTTTCCGCGTCTTCGACAGTGCGGCCACGAGCCCGCGCTTTGCCTGCGTCGTGCTGCCCATCGAGACGCGGCCACGCACGATGAGCGCTTCGCAGAAGGCGTGCAGCTCGGTAGACCGCTGCACGCCGGTCGTGTCACGGGCCGCCATGCCGGCCATCATCGTGACGGGTGCCACACCGGCGTCGTCCACCGGCGCGGCCGAGACGTAGAGCGTCTTGAGGCCCAGGCCCAGCGAGCCGGCATCGATGGCGATGCGCACCGCGCGATCGCGACTGCCCGCCGCCCGCGCCACCTGGCGTCCGCCACTCGAGGCAGAGAACCGTGCCGCCGCCGCGGCCGCACGCGCGCTGCCCACGCCGAGTGTGCCCGGCGCCGCAAGCGACCCCACGGGCATCAGATTACGGCGCACGAAGGCGGAGGTGAGCGCCTCCGCGTACTTGCCGCCGAAGAGCTCGCCGTCGGCCAGCACGATCTGCTCGGCCACCGACTGGAAGAACTTCGAGCTGACCGACGCCTCCACGACGGCGCGCGCCAGCAGGCGGCCCATGTCGGCCGTGGCCTGTTCCACGTCGTCACTGGACGGCGACGCCGCCAGCGTCAGCACCATGCCGCCGAGCGCTTCGAGAAACGCGCCCGTGAATACGCGCGACAGGTTGTGCGGTGCGCGCGTGAGCTGCGAAGCCGGGCCCGACGCCGGCAGCGTGAGCGGGTCCACGTACAGGAACGAGTTGGCCGCGTTGCGCAGGCTGTCGCGATCGACCGCCGCGGGCGACCGCTGGCGAATCGCGAAGCCGAGCTGCTCGGCCACGCGCGACACCGACGAGTTGCGCCGCAGGTTGCCGTCGGTTTCCTCGAGCACCGCCTGACGCACGGTGGGCAGTTGCAGCGCGGTGAGGATGGCGCTCATGTCGCCGAACGATTCGTGGAACGCCGCCGCCTCGATCGACGCGATCTCGAAGAGCACCGGCTTCAGCGTGTCGAGCACGGCGTGACCCAGTTCGTGCGCCACCACGTCCGGACTCTCACCCGAAAACACGGTGACGTTGCGGCCGGTGGTCACGTCGCGCACGGTGTCGTGGAAGAACGACAGGCCCTGCTTGATGTCTTCGGCCGGGAAGTCTGTGCGCGCGTAGTAGGCGTTCAGGTCCACGCCGTCGTCGAGACGCACGGGCAGCGAGGCCCCCACGTTCTTGTGCCACGCTTTTGCGCCAGCGGCGGCCCAGAACGCCGCGGAGCGCCGCAGCGCTTCGGCGGCCGTCCAGTAGCGGAAGCCGGCGCTGCCCACGCTGCGGATGCGGGCCTCGGGCGCCGTGGCCGGGGCGATGATCTTCGTGCGCAGGGAGCGGCCGGGCATCGACGGCGCCGGGCGCTGCAGGATGGGCAGGCCGCCCATCGGATCGGTCTGCCAGGCCTGGATGGTGGCGCGCTTCGCCGCCGGACGTTTCGCCCGCTTCGCCGTCGTCTTCTTGCTCATGCCATGGCCTCCTGCCCTTCATGGGGACGGACTCGGCGCCGGGGTTTCGTACCGCGGCGATTGCTTCCCGGCCACGTCCGCCGTATCGTGGCGACGTGATGTCCACATTCTCCACCCGCGCCACCCGCCGTTCCGTGACGATTGCACGCTTCGTGCTGACCACCGCCCTCGTGGCACACGCGGGAGCCGCCAGCGCGCAGACCTCCACCGCCACGCCGATGCCCACGCCCGGGCAGGTCTTCCGCACGGCCCAGCACGACTTCCGGCTGGAAGTGGTGGCGATGCTGCAGCACCCGCACTCGATCGCGTTCACGCCCGAAGGCGACATGCTCATCACCGAGCGTCCCGGCCGGCTGCGCATCGTGCGGCAGGGCAAGCTGCTGCCCACGCCCGTGGCCGGCCTGCCCGACGTGCTCTTCCTGGGCAACGGCGCCACGGCGCAGGATGGCCGCGAACAGGCCGGGCTGCGCGACGTGGTGCTGCATCCCCAGTTCGCGTCGAACCGGCTGCTCTATCTGAGCTACGTGAAGCCGGGCCCGAACGGCTACGGCAACCTGGCGGTGGCGCGGGGACGCTACGAGAACGATCGCCTGACGAACGTGCAGGACATCTTCGTAGCCAACGCGCCCGGCAACGGCACCAACCGCAGCTCGATGTGGGGCGGACGTATCGCCTTCGACAAGGCCGGCTACCTCTTCGTGACGCTGGGCGATCGGCAGTGGCCGGCGGTGGCGGACCTCAATCGCCATCCCGCGCAGGACCTGCTCACGCACAACGGCAAGACGGTGCGTCTGCACGACGATGGCCGCGTGCCGAAGGACAACCCCTTCGTGGGCAAGCCGCACGCGCTGCCCGAGATCTGGACGCTGGGCCATCGCAACGCGCAGGGCATGGCCTTCCACCCCACCACCGGCGATCTCTTCCAGAACGAACACGGCCCGCAGGGCGGTGACGAGATGAACGTGATCGTGCCCGGCATGAACTACGGCTGGCCGGTGATTGGCTACGGCGTGAACTACACGACGGGCCTCGCCATTCACGAAGGCACGCACAAGGACGGCATCACGCCGCCGGCGCACGTGTGGGTGCCGTCGATCGGCGTCTCCGGGATGATCTTCTACACCGGCGATCGCTTCAGCGGCTGGAAGGGCGACATGCTCGTAGGCGGCATGAGCGGCCAGCGGCTGGTGCGCATGCGCATGAGCGGCACGCGCGTGCTGGCCGAAGAGATTCTGATTCAGGGCATGGGCCGCATGCGCGACGTGCAGCAGGGGCCCGACGGCGCGATCTACGTGTCGATCGACGCCAACGTGCGCGGTGTTGACGGCGAAGCCACGCCCGTCTACCGGCTCGTGCCGGTGGAGCGCGCGGCGACGGCGACGAAGCGCTGAGCAGGCTCGAGCGAGCGGCGCTACGGCACGCCGAAGGTCACGGCGTAGGAGTACGACTCGCCGACCTGCCGCAGGCCGGGCTGCACCGAGCCAATGGAGGCACCGACGCCCGACATGACACTGACGCAGATTTCACCAGCGGGGGCGAGCAACGTGCCCGACGGCTGCGTTGTGCCATTCGCCAGGTCCGTCGAAAACCGGGTGATGCGCACGCCCGGCGAGATCGTGAAGTTGACGGTGGTGGGCTGGCTCAGCCGCACACATGACCCATCCAGAATGCTCACGGAGACCGTGGCCGAACCGCCGTTCGCGCCGGAGCCAGGATTGGTCTGCACTTGACCGGCGGAGACGCCCGACCCAAAGAGCTGTATTGAGGACGGGTTGGTCTGCACGGCGCTTCGGCTCGCGCTGCCAGACGCCGAGGCGCGCGGCTGCGCACCGACGGACAACTGGCCGCTCAGCAGGCCGCTGTTGAGCGACTGCGAGACGAGGGCTGCGGTGCTGACGTTCTGGTCGAACGACTGGCCGTTGCCAATCACGCCGAAAGATGCGACCGCCGACGCCGTGACCCTCAGGAACCCGCTCGTGAACGTGACCGTGCCGCCTGACGGCCCGGCCACCGGCACCACCCGCGTGACCAGCGGCAGGCCGAGGTCGGTCGCCACGGCCGTGATCGTCAACTGCATCGAGGTCTGCCCCGGGTTCAGCACCACGGTGATCGGGCCGGTGATCGGCGTGGGGACGATACCGCCGGCCGGAGTGGCCGAGCCGTTCGTGGCCGTCACGGTCGCCACGACCGGCATGCCCTGCGCGACGACGCCGTCGGTGAATCGCACCACGATCGAGGTCAGCACGTTACCCGGGGTGGGACCCGACGGCGCCGCCATCACCACCGCCTCGATCTCCACACGCGCGCAGTAGGTCGGGGTGCGGTCGAGGCCAAACGTCAACTCGTACAGAGCGTTGGCCACGGTTACGCTGCTGATTTGGAAGGCCGCGTTGGGCTTGTTCTGCAGGCACGCGGCGTTCCGGCGCTGCTCGTAGGCGTCAGTGCCGAAGAACATCCGCGCGTACACGGTATCGAGCTGGGTCGCGAACGGCCGCGAGGGCGGGCCGCTCCACGGGTTGCCGAAGAGCGAGCTGTAGATGGCCGTGAAGGCCAGCAGGTCGGGGTAGTTCACCTCGACCGCCTCGTCAGCACCAGCCCCGCCCGACTCAGCCAGCGCGGCCCGCGGCTGGATGCCCTCCTGAAGCCACAACTGCAGGTAGACACTGGCGCTGGACTTGAGGTCGTCCAGGTCGGTGGCGAGCACGTAGACCGCTTCGAGCAGTTCACAGTACTGGGCCATCTGCGGCGAGCTCGGGTCGCCGCAGATGGCGTTCAGATTCTGGATCTCCACGGCGAACAAGTTGGAGAAGTGCGGCGCGGCGAAGGTGATCCTGGAGCCGCTGACGGTGGCCGGCACGATCTCGACGGCGGTGCCGTCATCACGCGTGATGACGCCCACGTAGCCACGCGGGGCCGGCGTGGTGCCGGGTGGAAGCGTGAGCGCGAGCGACACGGGTGCGTTGAAGCGGGCACCCGACGGCGACGCCCGCACGCCACCCACGAAGGCCATGCCTGGCGGCAGGTTCGCGACCGCGGTGAGCGGGGCGAGCGTGACCGGTGTGGCGGCGGCCAGGGCCCCGGCGGTGAAGGTGAGCGCGAAGGTGGTGCCGTTGGCCGCGTTGGCCGCGAGCGTGCCGCCGGCCGGGCCGAGGCTGGCCGTAGCGGCGCGCGACGTATCCACGGTGGTGGCCACCGGCGGACGCACGGTGAACGTGGCGATGTCGAGCGCCAGCACCTCGCCGCCGCCGAGCGCGCCGTCGTTCAGCGCACCAGACGTGAGCAGCGCGAAGTAGATGGTGTACGTGCCAGGCACGTCGGTGCGCGTGAAGGTGAAGAAGCGCGGGTTGGTGAATCGCAGGGAGGCGCTAAGGTTCAGCCCCCGCACCACCGGCACGAGGGACCGCAGGTTGCCCAACTGCCCGGCCACCAGACCACCAGGGGTGATCGACAGCGCCGTGCGGCCATCAGGGGCGACGGCGATCATCACCGCGTCGGCCACTGGCTGGCTGCCGGGTGTGAGCACGTTCACGCCCAGCACGACCGGCTCGCCGCTGGCGACGCTCGTGCGGTTGACGGTGACGTCGAACACCGGCTGAGCCATGGCCACCGCGGGCACGGCGACGAAGGCAAGCGCCGCCATGCCAACGCGGCACGCTCGGAGGATGTTCAGCCAGCTCAGGGGCACGGAGTCTCCACGGTGGTTGCCGGCGACGGCCGGCGGGTGCGATATGCTCGGCGGCATCATGGCCTCGCGGTGACGCCCCTCGCGCCACCATAAAAGGGTGCCCTGCGCCTGCCCGCCAACCCGTTATGCGCCTGCGCCCGTTCACTGCCGCCAACCTGCGTCGCTGCGCCTCGATGTTGCCCCCCGGGTTCGGCATCGACGAGCCCTTGCGCGCGCGACTGCCCGAGATCTGGCACACGCTCAATCGCAGCCATCTGCTGCTGGGCTCGGTCACTGACGACACGGCCGTGCCCGACGACCCCGTGTCGGCATTCGGGATGTCGGTGTGTCTCGCCCCGGCGTTCGTGGACGACTGCCTGAGCCGCGCCGAACCCTACATGGCGATGGCGGTGTACCGCGCCATCGAAGCCCGGCACTCGCCGGTGCTCAGCGTGCGCGACATCGCACGGGCCAACGCGGGCGACGGCCTGCACGTGCTGGTGCTGCACTACTGGCAGGACGATCTCGACCCGGCGCATCCGCGGGGCCAGGCCCTCATGGCGGCCGGACACATGGCCTTCCGCCTGGCGCACGAGGGCTTCCGCATCAACCGCGTGTTGTGGGAAGCCTACACGCCGCAGCAGGTGGCGCTGCTTGGCGCCGGCGGCTTCGTGGAGAAACAACGGTATGGGTCAGCCGGCACCGACGGCCCGTGGCTCATGGGCATCGAGCGTGGCGACGAGGCCAGCCAGTTACTCGGCTCGACCGGCGCCTTCCTGTTCCGCAATGCGGCGCCCCGCTTCGGATTCTCGCTCACCGAGCAGCGACTGCTGCACGGCTGCCTCGTGGGCAGCAGCGACGCCGACGCGACGGTGGCGCGGTCGCCGAACACCATCAAGAAGCTGTGGCAGAGCATCTACGCCCGCGTCGAGGCCGTGAATCCCGAAGTGCTCAGCCCGGGTGGGACCCCTGGCGACCACGACTCACAGACACGCGGCCCTGAGAAACGCCGGCATCTGCTCGACTACCTGCGGTTTCATCTGGAAGAGCTGCGGCCACACGCGCGGCCCCCGGCGCAGAGACGCCGTCGTGGGACATCCGCGGGGAATACGGGCGCTAGGCTGGCGTAGCAGCCTCCGACCAGGTCCGCACTCGTGATGGAAGCGACGCCAATGGACACCACGCCGACGCAGCCCCTGTCGTTCGAAGACTGGTTCAGGGAAGTGGATACGTTGTGTCAGCGCCACCTGCTCTGTACGTGGCACGACCTCTGTGGCGACGAACCGCCGCTGCGGCAGTCGCACGAAATGGGCGACACGCCGATGGCCTTTGTCGAGTGGTGGGCCCAGAAGTACGAGCTGATCTGGATCGACCCGAACGACAAGTGGAGTTTGTGGACGCTCGGAACGACGCGAAGCCGCGGCTAGAGGCGTGAGGCGGTGCGTCAGCCAGCCGCCACTCTGGCGCTCCGGAAGAAGTCTTCCGGCATGGCGTAGCGCAGCTTCCATGTGATTGCGATCGGCCGACTGCCTTTGTGCGACACATACTCAGCCGGCCCAAGGCAGGTGTACGCCGCCGTTCTGCCGTCCTCGTACTTGCGGTGCCGGACGAAGAGGATCACGTTGGTGTTGCCCGTTCTCTGGCGCAGGTACCGCTGGCCCGTCTCGGACTCGACGGATGTCTGCGACTGCGACTCCCAGTGGAAGAGTTCCGGCGAGATCGCGTAGTCGCGATACATGGTTGACGGCGAGTAGTGCCCCTCCGTTTTCTCAAGCGTCACGAAGAACAGGTCAGTGTTGGTCTCTCGGTCGAAGTACACGCCGGCAACAAGCGGGATCGCCTTCTCAATTGTCGTGGCGCCGAAGGCCGCAAGCACCTCGTCGCGTGTTGCTCGGCCATGGACGCCGAGTGGCACGTGGTGGCGCCAGCCTAGGCTCTGATCGAGCGGCCGCGGGGCATGGACGGCTCGGTCGTCGAGCACCTGCATCAACTCCGCCAACTCGCGAGCCACGGCCGGGTGTTCCTGCAGTCGCGCCATCGATTCGCGAAGCGATGTCGATGGATCTTTGGCCCCCCAGAGTCCGTAGTGCAGTCCGACAAGAATGCGGCCCTCGGGCGTCGACTCGTCGAGTTCCTGCTCAGTCAGCGCACCTAGGCCGGCGCGCCTGTAGAGGTCCAAGCGAACGGGCTCATCCACGTGGAGCAGTCGCCCCATCGCCCTGATGAGTCTGTCTTCATCTGGCCCATCGGCCTCGACCTCAAGACCCGCGGCACGTCGCAAGCGCGACCAGGACCAGCCCGCCGTGCGATAGACATCCCCCAGATCAAGAGCGGCCTTGTCGAGAAAATACGCGAGCGTGATTCCGTTGGCATCACCGCCCTGTTCGGCCCACTCCGACGCTACTGCTCTGAGTTCTGCGGCAAGACTGGCGAACGTCGATCCGACGCTCTGCTTAATGTTCGCGAGAACAACGTCCGTGACCACGCGATCGAGCTGAATGGAGCAGCCCGAAGGCAATGTGGGAAATCCCTGCTCGACTTGACGGATCAGCTCCGACCGGTGCCCACCGATGAGCGCGCGGAGCCGCAGGTCGAACCTGAACTTTCGGTGAGCTTGCCCCACGAAATCGAGCACGGTGAGGCACGGCTTGTCGTCCATGCGCCGCAGACCACGGCCCAACTGCTGGAGGAAGACGAGGGCGCTTTCCGTCGGCCGCAGGAACAGCACCGTGTCCACTTCGGGCACGTCCACACCTTCGTTGAACAGGTCGACGCAGAACACGACGTTGACGGTCTTGTTGCGAAGCTGGCGGAGGGCGCCTTCGCGCTCACCCGAGGAGGAGTCTGCCGAGACTGCCACCGAGGGAATCTCGCGACGGGAGAATTCACGGGCCATGAACTCGGCGTGCGCGACACTGACGCAGAATCCGAGCGCCCGCATGGCACGCGGGGCCACGAGCTTGTCCGTGAGGGCCGCGACGACCAGGTCGACGCGCTTCTGATCGCCCGTGTAGACCTTTTCGATTTCGGCCTGAACGTAACCGCCTTTCGCCCACTGCACTCGGGACAGATCGACCCCGTCACTGATACCGAAATACTGAAACGGGCACAGCAAGCCGCGCTCCAGTGCGTCCCAGAGCCGCAGCTCGACGGCGATGCGGTTGTCAAACCAGCCCAAGACGCTTTGCCCGTCTGTTCGCTCTGGCGTCGCCGTCAGGCCGAGCAGCACACGCGGCTTGAGATGGTCGAGGAGGCGCTCGTACGTGGCAGCGGCGGCACGGTGAAACTCGTCCACCACGACGACGTCGTACGCTTCAGGCTTGATGTCGTCGAGCGGAATCTGCGCCAGGGACTGCACAGACGCGAAGACATGCCGGTCGTCTGTCGGCTTCAGGCCGTCAACGAGCAGCTGACCAAACTGGTAGTCCTTGAGCACTGCCCGGTACGCGGTCAGGCTCTGTTCAAGAATCTCTTTCCGATGCGCGACGAACAGCAGACTCGGGTTCTGAATGAACTTCCGGATCTGCAGGTAGTCGAACGCTGCCACCATCGTCTTGCCAGTGCCAGTTGCCGCGACGACAAGATTTCGATATCGGCCATGCCGCTCACGTTCCACGGTGAGGGCCTGCAGCATCTCTCGCTGAAACGGATAGGGGTGCAGGTCGAAGTGCAGAATCGGCGTCTCAACCGTCTGGGGCGTCGCGCGGACGGCCCGGTCAAACCTTTCGGCGTCGCGTGCCGGGTCGTACGACTCGTAGTCGGGGTCGGCCCAGTAGCTGTCGAAAGCTGCCTTGAACTTGTCGAGGAGGTCTGGCGTCGAGGCTTGCGCAAGGCGCACGTTCCACTCCACGCCGTCGAGCATGGCGCTGTGGGTCAGATTCGACGAACCGATGAACGCCGTCGAATACCCCGTGCCTCGCTCGAACAACCACGCCTTGGCGTGAAGCCGGGTCGTGCGTGTGTCGTACGACACCTTCACGCGCGCCCCGATACCCACCAGCCAATCGAGCGCTTTTCGTTCAGTCGAACCCGTGTAGACCGTGGTGATGACACGCAGGGGCTTGCCGGCCGTGCAGAACGCCTCGAGCGCCGGCCGTATCATCCGCAGACCGTTCCAGCGGACGAACGCGCACAAGAGGTCGATGCCGTCGGCGGAATGGATCTCCCGCTCGATCGCCGCGCCCACAGAGGGTTGGTCGCGCGCATTGACCAGCAGGTCCGCCGCGTCAAGAGGCACAAGCGGCCGTCGGAGCGCAGTGGCCGCCGCGTTCAGACGCCCAGCCTCGCGCACCTCTCGCAAGATAGAGAGCGGGGCAACCAGAGCCTCTGCCGGTTCGGGCGCAGCGCCTTGAGGCACGCCACGAATCGACGTCAGCAGCTCGTTGCACAGTTGCGCCTGAGCCGCCAGTCGCGTGGCTTCTGGAAGCGACCGGAGCGCACGCTCAACGAGTCGGCGCACGTGCTCAGCCACGGCGCGATGTGCGTCGGCTGCATCCGCGGGCTGTAAGTCCACCAAGCCGTCGCCGAGTTCCGCGATGGCTTCTTACAGTTCACGCGTGACGAGTGTTTCGTAGAGCCCGGGCACCAAGCGCAGCGTCACGCACGTCTCCTTCAAGGCGAGTCGAAGCGGCCGGCCATAGCGTAGCCCGATCGTTGTCGCCGCACACCAGCCGATCCGGGCTTACACTGACATCAGATCCATCGATCGCGATCTCTCAAGGAGTCGACACCATGGCCAAGCTCAAAGACGTCACCAAGTCCGTAGCCACGCGCGCGAAAGCCGGCAAGAAGGCCGTGTCGGCCGCCGTGAAGACGGCGTCGAAGGCCGTCAGCAAGGCGAAGGCCGATACGTCCCGCGCCGTCACCAAGGCCCGCGCGGGCGCGTCGAAGCTCGCGGCCAAGGCCGCCGTGAAGCTCGCCCCCACGCCGTCGCGCAAGAAGAAGGTCGCGCGCGCCCTGGTTGCCGCGGGCGCCGTCGTGGGTGCCGCCGCCGTGGCCGCCGCGTCGGTCTCTGCCGCGCGTTCGCGCAAGCAGCGCTAGCGCGCACGCTCTCGCACGACCGCCGATGACTCTCCGAGCCGGTGTTTTCGCGGCGTGCGCCGTTCTGTTCGGGCTGTGCCTTGCGGCCAGCCCGGCTGTGCGCGCGCAGACCGCACCCGCGCTCGGGGTCACGGCTACCACCGTCACCCTCGGCATCGAAGACACCGTCAACTCGTTCTCGACAGACGAAGAGAACCTCGGCTTCCGCCTGGCCTTTCAGGAAGCCAACGCCGCCGGCCCCATCCACGGTCGCACCATCACGTGGAAGGGCTACCCGCGGAAAGGCGGCGACGCCGCGGCCGAGGCCGTGGCCAACGCCACGCGCCTCATCGACGTGGACGGCGTGCTGGCGCTCGTGAACTGGGGCGGGCCGCAGTCCATGACGCTGCGCACCCTCACGGCGGAGCGTCGCGTGCCCTACCTCTTCCCGCACACGGCGCTCGTGTCGTCCGAGGGGCAGCGGTATCTCTTCACGTCGTTCCCCCGCTTCGAAGGGGAGGCGGCGGTGATGTTCCCCTACCTCGCCCGCGAGCGGAAGCTCACGCGCCTCGGCATCATTCACGACGTCAACGCCTACGGGCAGTTGTTCCGCGAACGCCTGACCGCGCTGGCCCCGACGGGCGGCTACACCGTGGTGGGCAACGTGCCGGTGGATGCGCGCGACCCCGCGGACCTCACCGCAGGTCTGAAGCGCCTCGTGGATGCCGGCGCCACCGCGGTGGTGATGGCGCTCTACCCCGCGCAGGGGAAGAAGGTGGTGGAAGCGAAGGGCGCCCTCGGCTGGACCGGCACGCTCGTGCCCGTGGGTCCGCTCACGGACGAACAGTTCCTGAAAGTGCCGGGCGACCACGCCAATGGCGCGCTGGGCTTCTGCTACTACCCCGACCCCGACGAAAGCCCCGAGCCGGGGGTGGCGGCCTACCGCGCCGCCATGGCGCGCTTCCACCCGGGGCGTCCGCGCAACCGCTACTCGCTCTACGGCTATGTCTACGGGCGGCTGGTGGTCGAGGGGCTGCGGCGCGCCGGACGCGACCTGACGCGCGACCGCCTGGTGGACGCGCTCGAGAGCCTGCGCGACTGGGACGCGGGCGGCATCATGCCCCCGGTGTCGTTCTCCGCCACGGACCATCACGCCCAGCCCGCCGGCTTCGTCTGCACCCTGGACGGCGGACGCTTCCGCCCGCTGAGCGGCTGGATCACCCCGTAACGCTCGGCCCCTCCAGGCCCCTCAGCTGGCCGGGGAATCTCCCGCACCCGCCCTTTCTGAGGCTGGGGACGTTTCCCCAGCGCCCACGCCTTCTCATCGCGTTCTCACGAAAAACGGCCGGAATGGCTCGTGTCTATTCCGGTACGGATTTCGCTCGACAGTGGTGCCACTGCCGGCACGGGCCGGTTTGACCGTGGAATTTTCCTTCGGGGGCGTGTCGTTCCCGGGGTTGACGAGGGAGTTCACGATGGGTGGAACCACACTTCGACTTGGCTGCGCGGCGCTCGCCGCGGCCGGCCTGCTCACTGCCTCAGGGACAGCCTTCGCGCAGGCGCCGAAGTCGCCGTCCCGAACGGTGACCTTCTCCAAGGACGTCGCGCCGATCTTCCAGGCCAAGTGCCAGTCGTGCCACGAGCCCGGGTCCATCGCCCCGATGTCGCTCGTCACGTTCCGCGAGGCGCGGCCGTGGGCGAAGTCGATCAAGAACCGCGTGGAAGCCAGGCAGATGCCGCCCTGGCACATCGACCGCAGCGTCGGCGTGCGGGAGTTCAAGAACGACAGCTCGCTCTCGGACGACGAGATCGCCACCATCTCCGCCTGGGTCGATCAGGGCGCGCCGGAAGGCAACCCCGCCGACTTCAAAGCCAAGCCGGTCACCCAGGGCATGTACTGGCAGGCGGAGCGCGACGGCTACGGACCGCCCGATCTGGTCATCACCGCGCCGATGCAGACGATGCCGGCCGTGAACCAGGACGTGTGGTGGCGCCCCTCGCAGGAGATCCCGATCACCGAGCCCCGCTGGGTGCGCATGGTCGAGATTCGTCCGGCCAACCTGCAGGGCCGCAAGATCCTGCATCACTCGATCGCCTATCACGTGCTCAGCCCCGACAACGTCGCCGCGGTGAACACCGGCATCGCCGTGGGCGGCCGGTCGGTCAACGCGTCGAACACGGCCGACCTCGTCAACCGCCGTCCGCAGCTGATGGAATGGGCCATCGGCAAGGGCTACGACCGCTTCATGGACGGCACCGGCAAGCTCATCATGCCGGGCGAGAAGATCTCGTGGGACCAGCACATCCACGCCGCCGGTGAAGAGATCACGAGCGCCTCGCAGATCGGCCTGTGGTTCTACCCGAAGGGTCAGGAGCCCACCAAGCGCAGCTACCTCGTGGGCTTCACGGGTCTCAAGAACGGCACCGCCGGACTCGACATTCCGCCCAACTCCGTCGCCTACACCGAGGGCTACAACCTGCTGAAGGAGAACACCCTCATCACCAACTTCCAGCCGCACTTCCATCTGCGCGGCAAGGCGATGATGGTCGAAGCCATCCTGCCCGACGGCACCACGGAAGTGGTCAGCTACGTGAAGGACTTCAACTTCAACTGGATGACCAACTACATCTACAAGGACGAGGCGGCGCCCGTGTATCCCAAGGGCACGATCATCAAGGTGGCCGCGTACTACGACAACACGAAGGCCAACAAGAGCAACCCGGATCCGGACCAGTGGGTGGGCTGGGGCGACCGCACGGTGGACGAGATGGCGCACGCCTGGATGAACGTCGTGTATCTCTCGGACGACGAATACAAGGCGCTGGTCGAGAAGCGCAAGGCCCAGAAGGCCTCGGCCACTGACGCGCGCGAGCGCCGTTAAGGAGACACGGACATGCAGTCATCCCGCATCGCCGGTTTCTTCCTCGGCCTCGGCCTCGCCATGATTGGCGCCGCCGTGGCTCACGCGCAGTCATCGCAGATCCTGCCCAGCTATCCGAAGCTGGCCTTCGGCGGCACGATCTCGCCGGCCTACGACGGCTGGTACGACAACCCGGACGGTACCCGCACCTTCCTGATGGGCTACTACAGCCGCAACTGGGAAGACCCGATCGAAGTGCCGATCGGGCCGAACAACCACTTCGAGCCGGGACCGCCCGATCGCGGGCAGCCCACGCACTTCATGCCGAACCGCAACTTCGGCATGTTCTCGGTCACCGTGCCCAAGGGCAACAAAGAGAAGCTGTGGTGGGTGCTCACGGTGAACGGCGTGACGCAGCGCGTGCCGATGTCCGACACGCCCGACTACAACATCACGCCGCAGCACTCGTCGGAAGAAGGTCCCGACGGCCGGTACAACTACCCCGCCGTGCTGCGCTTCTCCGAGAACGGGCCGAAGTTCCAGATGGCGCTGGCCACGCAGGAGAACGCCATCCAGCGCGTGGCGATCGCGGGCGTGCCGATGACGATCGACTTCTGGGTGGACGACGACGCGCTGCACTCGAGCGGGTCGAACGCGCCGACGAGCGGCCACGAGCCGATGGTCGAGATGGTGATCAACAAGTACCGCGGTCCCGGCAAGGTCACCGTGAGCAGGGACCACCACAAGCTCACGGTGCTCAAGGGCGGCAAGCCCGGCGAGCCGTTCTCGGCGAAGGGGTCGACCACGGTGACCTTCAGCGAGCCCGGTGAGTACCAGATCCACGTCACGGCCAACGACCTCTCGGGTCCTGGCGGTGGCGCGTCGGGCTGCTGCTGGACGACCGGCCTCTTCAAGGTGTCGGTGAAGCCGGCCGGCGGCGCGCCGCCCACCGGCGGGCGCCAGTAAGCGCTCTTCGCCTCGACTCCGGACTACTTCCTCGTTTCAGGTCGGGTGGCATGTCCCTGCCGCCCGGCCACTTTTTTCGTACGGCTCGTCGTACGGCCGTCGCCCCGCCCCCGTCCACCAAGGTCGTCGGTCACCTCGTAGGCTTCGCGCAGCCAGTCGGTGAGCGGCGCTTCCACCTCGTCCCGATGCCGCACGTGGATGATGTGCGACACCTTCACGCGCGAGGTCGCGGCCGTGCGCCGCACGAGCGGGCTCTTCACCGTGCGGCCCAGGAACACGCAGACCTCGAGGCGGGTCGCTCTCGGACGCACGAAGGCGTAACAGGCCTTGCGCGCGAACATGATCGAGTTGTGCGAGGCGTAGATGCGCTGATCGCCGAACTCGGCGAGCGTCTCGCGCAGCCGCTCCCAGGCCTCGCGCAGATCCTCGGGCAGATCGCGGGTGAGCGCCGCTTCGGTCGTGAGCACGGCTAGAAGGTCGCGAGCGCGTTCACGGGAAAGCCCGTGCCGCCGGTGACCGGCACCGGCGCCACCGTGAGCATGAACTCCCAGCGCTTCTGTGCGGCGGCGAGCGTACCGAGCGCCTCCAGATCCTGATTGTCGAGGATGTTGAGGCCGAGGGCCGTGATGGCCAGTGTGTGCACCGGCAGGCCCACGCCTTCGACGAGCGACGGCACGACGTCGAGCGCGTCGTCGCTGCCGATGAGCGCCACACCACGCGCCTTGAGCCACGCGCCCACGGACGCATGCAGGCCGGCGGCGTTCTGGCCCACGTTCCACGGCCCCTTCTCGGCGCGACGCGCCCAGCGGCCCGTGCGGATGAGCAGCGCGTCACCCGGGCCCACCTTCATGCCGGCGCGCTTTTCCCACGCTTCAAGGTCCTCGACGAAGATCGGCGTGCCGGGCTCCAGATACGGCACCCCCTTGAGCCGCGGGATGTCCATCAGGATTCCGCGCGTCACGTAGCCGTTCCGGAAGCTCTGGATGCCGAGTTTCGTGCAGCCCTTCTCGGTGTTGACCTCGGCGCGGCTGTAGCCGTTGTAGGTCTGGTCCTTGTAGAGGATGTGACAGAGCGCGTCGAGGTGGCTGTGCGCGTAGCCGTGATACGAGACGCGGTAGGTGTCGGTGGTGAAGCCGCGGTTCATCGTGTGTTCGAAGGGGCTCGCGTTGTCGGGATCGCGCTCGGTGATGGGCGAATGCGCGAGCCCCACCGACTGCCCCGCGCGCACGAGCGCGGCCGCCTGCTTTCGCTTGGCCGGCGTGATGAGGTTGAGCGTGCCCAGTTCGTCGGTCGCGCCCCAGCGGCCCCAGTTCTTCACCTGATGGAAGTAGGCGTCGAAGTCCGCGTTCGTCACCGGGTAGCGCGCAGCCGACGGGCCGGGCGACAGGATGGGCGCCGCCGGAGCGGGCGCCTGGGGCGCCTGTGGAGACTGTGGCGCCTGGGCCAGCGGCGAGGCCATCAGGGCGAGTCCGGCAACGACGGAGGCAGCAAGGGTGGGCACGCGCATGCGCGCCAGTCTACGGCAGGATCGGCCGCGGCGGAGGCACCGCGGCCCTGCTAAGATCGCGAACATGACGGCACGTTCCGCCGACGCGGACGCACTCTTTCGCGAAGAAGTCGCCCGCGCCAGGGCGATGGATCCGGCGGCGCGTCTTCTGGCCGGCCCGCGGCTGTTCGAGCGGGCCTGTCGTGTGATGGCCGACGGTGTACGTCATCGTCACCCTGACCTCTCATCCGATCAGGTGCTCGCGCGGGTTGGCGAGCAGTTGGCCCGCGTGCGGGCACTCGACGGCCGGTGACTCCTGACGACGCGGTCGTCGCGGTATTCCGGGCGCTCGACGCCGCAGGTATCGCGTACATGGTCGTGGGCTCGCTCGCCTCGAATTTCCACGGCATCCCGCGATCCACACAAGACGCCGATTTCGTCGTCCAGCTCGAACCGGGCCAGCTGACGCGGCTCGAAGCGGCGCTCCCGTCGGAGCTCAGCCTTCAGTCGCAGGGTGGATTCGAGGCCGTCACGGGCACGACGCGCTACCTGATCACCGTCACCGGCAGCGCCTTTGTGTGCGAGCTGTTCGTGCTCAGCAACGATCCACACGATCAGGACCGCTTCCGCCGCCGGGAGCTCGTGCGGGTGCTGGCGCAGAACGCCTATGTCGCGTCCGCCGAAGACATGGTGATCACGAAGCTCCGATGGGCTCAGGAGGCCGGACGTTCGAAGGATCGGGACGACGTCCGGAACATCCTCGCGGTGCGCGGGCCGGAGCTCGACTGGGCCTATATCGCCGCATGGACCGCGCGACACGGCACCGCGGCCCTGCTCGCCGACATCAGGGCGTCGCTGCCAGCGAACTAGGGCGCACCTCGTGGTCCTGCCGAACGGGGTCAGACCCCTTACGAATTCGTAAAGGACCTGTCCCCACGTACGCGAGAATCGCCGCCTATGACCCGCATCCTCTCCGCCCCGGTGCTCGCCGCGTTCGTCGTGCTGTTCGATGTCGCCGCTCCGGCGGCGGGTGACGACGGCCAGCGGCTGCTCACGATCGACCACTACGTGCGCGTCACGTCGAAGGTACCGTCCATCAGCGGGCAGCTCGCCCAGATCTACGTGCGCGAACGGGTCAGCGCCGGCGTGGCGCTGCGCGGCGCCCCGGCCGCCGACAAGGTCGTGCTCTTCGTGCACGGCGCCGGCACGCCGGCCGAGGTGGCCTTCGACACGCCGATCGGCACGCACAGCTGGATGGTGTATCTGGCCGAGGCGGGCTTCGACGTGTTCTCGATGGACACGACCGGCTACGGCCGCTCGACGCGTCCGGCGCCGATGAACGACCCGTGCAATCTGGCGGAGGCGCAGCAGGCGCAGTTCGTGCCGAGCCTCATCGCCGCGCCGTGCAAGGCCACCTATCCCGGGCAGCTCACGAGCCTGACCTCCGACTGGCACGACATCGACGCGGCCGTGGACTACGTGCGGAAGATCCGCGGCGTGAGCAAGGTCAGCCTTGGTGGCGTGGTCGCTCGGCGGTCCGCGCGCCGGCGGCTACGCGGCCCAGCATCCCGAGAAGGTGCAGCGCATGGTGCTCTTCGCGCCCGCCTACAACCGCACCGCGCCGGCCACGCCGCCCGCGCTGCCGAACCCCGGCGTGGTCTTCAACACGCAGTCGCGCAGCGAGTTCATCGCCAACTGGGATCGCCAGGTGGGCTGCACGGATCAGTACCAGCCGGCCGTGCGCGACGTGGTGTGGGCCGAGATGCTGGCCTCCGATCCGGTGGGCGCCACGTGGGGCACGGGCGTGCGCCGCGCGCCCTCCACCACGACCTTCGGCTGGAACCAGGCGTCGATCGGCGGCACGAAGATTCCCACGATGATCATCGCCGGCGCGCTCGACAAGCAGGTGCCGCCCGATCGTGTGAAGGCGGCCTACGACGACCTCGGCGCCACGGACAAAGTGCTCGTGGATCTCGCCTGCTCGTCGCACAACGCGATGTGGGAACGGAATCACCTGCTGATGTTCAAGGCGTCGCTCGACTGGCTGTCGAAGGGCGCCGTGGGCGAACAGACGAGCGGCGTCATCCGGCTCGGCTACTGACGATCGCCATTGCCGGTCCGCGCCGGCTGCGATAGTCTCGGGGCGTCGTGGCTGATTCCCCCAGCCGGACAGATACCCCCAGTCTGTCGCGGGAACTTTCGGATCTCGTTCTCGAACTCTCGGTCGCCGTTCACAAACACGCGATGTATCCGCCGGGCCATCCGGCGCTGGCACGCGTCGCCGACGGGGTATTGCAGCGCCTTGCGCGCCTGTTCGTCGATCGCGAGCAGGTCGCGATCGGCGTCGCCCGCCGGCAGTTGATCGTGGAAGGTGTGGCCACCGACCAGGCGCATCCGGTGCTGCGGCGGCTGGCCGAATCCCTGCACGCCCATCAGCTCGGCGCGGTGAGTCTGCTGCGCGGGGCCGAGGTCTTCGAGATCAGTGCCGCACTGCGGGTGCTGGCGACGGAACCCGACCAGGGCGGCGCGATCGGCCTCCTTCCGGCGGAGACGCGGCCGTCGTGGCCACACATCCGCCTGCATCCCCTGACCTTCGACAATCTGGCGATCGTCTCGGGGCCCGAGGGCGAGGCCCCCGCGGGTGCGCGCAGCTCGCACGGCGCGGAGCTCTGGCTCGGGCTGGCCCAGGCGGCGCTCGCCGGCGATGGGCCGCGCGAGGCGCAGGCGGCCACCGCTGACACGGCGCCAGAAACACTGGCGCGCGCCATCGACGCGCATACCGGTGCGCAGGCCTACGACCAGGTGATCGCGGGCTATCTGCTGCAGATCGCGCAGGCGCTGCGGTCGGCCAGTGGCGCCGAGGCCGACGCGCTGCGGGCGCGCACGTCGGGCCTTATCTCCGCGCTGCAGCCGGCCACGCTG
>JALHON010000015.1:34045-35306 GCA_022842985.1 Acidobacteriota bacterium
GAAAGCGGCCCGCACGAGTTCGTGCGCGACGCGGTGCAGGGGCTGCGCGTGGATGCGGTGCTCGAGGTGCTCAAGGCCACGGCCGACGTGGCGGGCGAGACGATCTCGCATGGCCTCATCCGCATGCTCACGAAGCTTGCCGCGCACGCCGAGGGCAGCGCGACCCGCGTGCGCACGGTGGCCGAAGACGCCCTGCGCGGACAGGTCACGCGCCTGCTCGCCGACTGGCGCCTGGCCGACCCGAATCCGGAATCGTACGGCCGCCTGCTGCAGCAGCTGGCCACGTCGTCCGCGGCCGATGGCGGCGACCTGCCGGAGGAACCGGAGGCGGAGGCGGATTCCTCGCTGCGCCTCGTGCAGATGGGGCTCGAACTCGGCGACCTCGGCACCCTCGGGTCGCGCGCCGCCGAGCGCCAGCTCGAACTGGGCGGCGTCGGCCCGCTGGTGCATCTGCTTGCCGCGCCGCCCCCGACGGCGGGCGCGGCCGCGGACGTGCTGCGGGAGCGGCTGCGCGCGAAGGGCGTGCTGACGCGGCTGCTCGCCACCGAGCCGGTGGACTTCGCGGCACTCGATGCGCTGCTCGCGTCGATGACCGTCGAGGAACACGAGCCGCTGCTCGACGCGCTCGCCAATTCCGAGAGCCGCCTCACGCGACGCCGCCTGCTCGACCGGCTGGTGCAGTCGCCCCTCGACCTTTCGTCGATCATCGCCGCGCGGCTCACCGATCCGCGGTGGCACGTGCTGCGCAACATGCTCCTGCTGCTCGAACGCACCGAACGCGTGCCGCCGGGCTTCTCGGTGCGTCCCTGGCTGACCCACGACGACTGGCGCGTGCGCTACGAAGCCGTACGGCTGGCGCTGACCCTGCCGGCCGAACGGGACCTGGCCGTGCGCACGGCCCTGGCCGAGCGGCAGCCGCGCATCATCGCCGTGGGCCTCGCGGCGCTGCCGGGTGAATGTCCGCCGGCACTCGCCGGGCTCGTGGCCACGGTCGCGAGCGACACCACGCTGCCCGACGACACGCGGGTGCTCGCGCTGCGCGTGCTGCAGGATGGCCCGGAGCCCGAGGCGCTGGCCACGCTGACCGCGCTCGTCGACGGCGGCCGCACGTTCTTCGGCCGCGCCCGGCTGGCCGCGGCGACACCGGTGACGCTGGCGGCGCTCAGTGGCCTGGCCGCGCGCTTCGCGGGCGATCCGGCGGCCCGTCCCTATCTCACGCTGGCCCTCGCCTCGCCCCTCGCGGCCGTGCGCGAGGCCGTGT
>JALHON010000016.1 GCA_022842985.1 Acidobacteriota bacterium
CTGCGCCGCGGGCATGCCGGACGCGCCGAGGTGGTGGCCATCGACGAGCACGCGCCGCTGCCCTTCGCGCCGGTCTTCGACGTGGTGGCGGTGGACGCGCCCTGCAGCGGCCTCGGCACGCTCCGCCGCGACCCCGACATCAAGTGGCGGCGCCTGCCCGACGACCTGCGCCGCTTCCAGGCGCGCCAGGTCGACCTGCTGACCCGCGCGGCGGCCGTGGTCGCGCCCGGCGGCGCGCTCGTGTATACGACCTGTTCCACCGAGCCCGAGGAGAACATCGACGTCGTGACGCAGGTGCTCTCCGCCGCGCCCGAGTTCACCCTGCAGCGCGCCGACAGCGGCCCCGACGGCCGCGTCCTGACGCCGTTCATCGACGCCAACGGCTGTCTGCGCACCCATCCCGCGCGGCACGCACTCGAAGGGTACTTCGGGGCCATGCTCGTGCGGCGGGCCGATGGACCTCCCCCGGCGCCTGTTGTACAGTGATCGGTCGCACATGCCCTTGAGAACGCGTGTGTGGACGGCCGGGCGGCTCCTGCTCATCGCGGGCGGCCTCGCCGCCACCTACCTCGTGTTTGCCGCCATCGCCGTGCGTGTCGCCGTACGGGCGCGCGACGTCGTCGTGCCCGATGTCACGGGCGCGACCGTGCGCGATGCCTCGGCACGGCTCGCCCAGGACGATCTCATCGTGCGCGTGGATCCCGTGGAGCGGCCGAGTACGGATGTGGCCGCCGGCTACGTGCTCGGTCAGGACCCGCGGCCCGGCACCTCGTCGCGCCGTCAGCGCACGGTCCGCGTCTGGCTCTCGGCCGGTCCGCGGGTCGCCTACATGCCGCAGCTCGTCGGCGAATCCGAACGCAGTGCCACCATCCGCCTGTCGCAGGAAGGCCTCGACGCGCCGGTCGTGGCCGAAATCCGCTCCGTGGACTTCGCGGCCGACCAGATCGTGGCGCAGGAGCCGCCCGCCGGCCGTCCGGCGGCCTCCGTGCAGCTGCTCGTCAGCCGTGGCGCCGAGGTCTCGGCCTACGTCATGCCGGATCTCATCGGTCTCAGCGGTGACGCGGCGGCCGCGGTACTGCGGCAACAGGGTTTCCGTGTGAGCTTCGTGGCGCGGCAGACCGCAAGCGGCCTGCCGGCCGGCCTCATCGTGCGGCAGACCCCGGCGGGCGGCTACCAGGTGCAGCCGGGCGCCGCGATTTCCCTGGAGGTGGCCCAGTGAGCGTACGCATTGCCCCGTCGATTCTGTCGGCCGACTTCGCCCACCTCGGCCGCGACATCGCGGCGGCGGAAGCCGGCGGCGCCGACCTCATCCACGTGGACGTGATGGACGGGCATTTCGTGCCGAACCTGACGCTCGGACCGCCCGTCATCACGGCCGTGAAACGGGTGGCGACGCGGCCGCTCGACGTCCACCTCATGATCAGCAACCCGGACCCGTATCTCAAGGCCTACGTGGACGCCGGCGCCTCGCTGCTCTCGGTGCACGTGGAAGTGCTGCCGCACCTGCACCGCACGATTGCCGCGATCAAGGAACTGGGCGCACAGGCGGGCGTGGTCCTGAACCCGTCCACGCCGGTCTCGGCGCTCGTCGAGATCGCCGCGGATGTGGATTTCGTGCTCGTGATGTCGGTGAATCCCGGTTTCGGCGGCCAGTCGTTCATCCCTCGCGCCCTGCACAAGATCCGCGCCGTGCGGGACCTGCTGGCGCAGGCCGGCAGCCGCGCCTTCATCGAAGTGGACGGCGGTGTGGACCTGACGAACATCCGCGCCGTGGCCGAGGCGGGCGCGAGTGTCATCGTCGCCGGCAACGCCGTCTACGGCCAGCCCGACGCCGCAGCCGCCGTGCGGGCGCTGCGCGATGCCGCGAACGGACCCGTCGCATGACGGCCGGCGCGCCGTCCAGGCGGCAGAGCGTCAGCACCGTGCGCGTTCGCTACGCGGAGACGGACCAGATGGGCGTGGCCTATCACGCCAACTACTTCGTGTGGTTCGAGGTCGGGCGCACCGACTGGCTGCGCACGTTCGGCGTGACCTACCGCGAGCTCGAAGCCGAGGGCTTCCTCCTGCCGGTCATCGAGGCTCACTGCGAGTACACGACCTCAGCGCGTTACGATGACGAACTGCGCATCACGTCCACGGCCCGTCTGGTGTCGGCCGTGCGTGTCGCGTTCGACTACGAGATCACGGGGCCGTCGGCGACTATCGCCACCGGCCATACCGTACACGCGACGCTCGACCGGCAGGGCCGGCCGGTGCGCGTGCCGGCACGGATCAAGGAGCTCTTGCGATGAAGGCACTGATAACGGGCGGCGCGGGCTTCGTCGGCTCGCACCTGAGCGAGCGCCTGCTCGCCCAGGGCGCCGAGGTGGTGGCGCTCGACTGCTTCACCGACTACTACCCGCGTCCGCTCAAGGAGGCCAACGTCGCGAGCCTCCGCGGACGCCCCGGGTACCGGCTGGTCGAGGCGGCCATCAAGGACGCGGACCTTGCCACCCTGCTCGATGGCGTGACCCATGTCTTCCACCTGGCGGCTCAGGCGGGCGTGCGCAAGAGCTGGGGCGCGGATTTCAGGATCTACACCGAGCTCAACATCGACGCCACGCAGATCCTGCTCGAAGCGTGTGTCGGCCGGCCCATCGAAAAGGTCGTCTACGCCTCCAGTTCATCGGTGTACGGCGACCTCGTGGCGATGCCGATGCGTGAAGACGCCCTGCCGCAGCCGGTGTCGCCGTACGGCGTCTCGAAGCTCTCGGCCGAGCAGCTCTGCTATCTGTACTACTCGAACTTCGGTGTGCCCACCGTGGCGCTGCGCTACTTCACGGTCTACGGGCCCCGCCAGCGGCCTGACATGGGGTTCAACCGGTTCTTCTCGGCCGTCCTCGCCGGCCGCCCCGTCGTCCAATATGGTGATGGCCTGCAGACGCGCGACTTCACCTTCGTGGCCGACGCCGCGCGGGCCACGGCCGACGCCGGCCTGCGTGGGGTGCCCGGCCGCGTCTACAATATCGGTGGGGGCTCGCGAGTGACCCTGCTCGAGGTCTTCGACCTCATCGGAAAGGTGTCCGGCCGGCCCGTGCTCATCGACCACCAGCCGCCACAGAAGGGCGACATGCGGGACACTTACGCCGACACCACCCTGGCGCGCGCCGACCTCGGCTTTGCGCCTTCGGTCACGCTCGAACAGGGCCTGACCGCCATGCACCAATGGTTCCTGACCCGATGATTCGCTGCACACGATTGCTGGCGGTGACACTGGCGGCGGCGCTCCTCGCGGCGGGGTGCGGCGCGCAGCGCAATGCGGTGCCGCCGGCCAGCGCCCAGGCCGACCAGTTCCTCTTCGAGCGCGGCACGGCCGCGTTCAAGGAGAAGAAGTGGCTGCAGGCGCGCGAGTACTTCCGGCAGATCGTCGACAACTACCCGCAGAGCACCTACCGGCCCGACGCCAAGCTCGCCGTGGGCGACACCTACATCGGCGAACACTCGGTCGAAGCGCTGATGCTCGGCGTGAACGAGTTCCGTGAGTTCCTGACGTTCTACCCCACGAGCGCCCGTGCCGATTACGCGCAGTACCGGCTGGCGACCGCGCTCGCCGAACAGATGCTCGCGGCCGAGCGCGACCAGTCGAACACGCGCGAGGTCATCAAGGAGATGCAGGTCTTCTTCGACCGCTATCCGAACAGCGCGCTCATGCCGGAGGCGAAGGCGCTCATGCGCCGGGCCAAGGACCGGCTGAGCGAGGCCGGCTACCGCGTGGGCTTCTACTACTTCCGCTCGAAGTGGTATCCGGGGGCCATCGATCGCTTCAAGGAAGTGCTCGCGGCCGATCCCGAGTTCACGAATCGCGACGCCGTCTACTACCACCTGGCCGAATCGTTGCTTAGGGTAGGCACCGAGGCTGCGAAGGCCGAGGCGTTGCCGTACTTCGAACGACTTCTGAAAGAGTTCGAACAAAGTTCGTACCTGCAGTTGGCGCGCCGTCGGGTCGAAGAACTGAAAGGGGCCACGGGAGCCCAGAGGTAGACCCTATGCGTCGAGTCGCGTTGCTGTGTGCAGTTCTGGTCGGGTTGGGAACGTCGGTGGCCGCGGCCCAGGAGCCCCTGCCGCCCGGCGCCTTCGGCGCCCTCGGCATGTATCCCAAGCGGCTCAGCTGCTCCGACGTGCCGACCTACAGCGCGCCGCGGCCGGTCCACCGTCTCGCCGCAGCCCACGAGAGCGACGCCAAGCTGCGCCGCGCCTACGCCAATCCCGACACCCTGATGATTCCTGGTGGCACCGGCGTCGGCCTGCAGGTGGGCCAGCAGTACTTCGTGCGCCGCCTGCTGCCGTCGCCGAACCGCCAGAAGCCGTCCACCTCCGAAGTCGGCATGGTGCACACCGCCGGCTGGATCACGATCATCGGCTCCGACGAGTTCGCGGCGCTCGCCCGCATCGACCACGCGTGCGACGGATTCCTCAAGGGCGATTTCCTCGAGCCGTTCACGGCCACCGCCATGCCCACCGCCATCGCCGCGCCCGGCGAGCCGAGGTTCGACGACATGGGCCGCCTGCTCTTCGGCAACGACGGCCGCCGCTCCTTCGCCAACGGTGACACGATCGTCATCAACCGCGGTGCGCGGCACGGCATCACCGCCGGCGCGCGCCTGGCCATCTATCGCGACGTGAAGTCTGGCGGGCCGCTCGTGCCCGTGGGCCAGGCCATCGTGCTGACGGTGGGTGAAGATACCGCAACGGTCATCGCCGACCGCGTCCGCGGCGCCCTCACCGCCGGCGACTGGGTAGGGGTGCAGAGCGGCGCTTCGCGCCCCTAGAGATCTCGTGATCGGCTGATCGCGTGATCGGGCGACCTTGACACCTGAGATCTGCAGATCTCGCGTGTCTTCAGATCACCCGATCACAAGATCACAAGATCACAAGATCTCAAGCCACTCCCGATCGCTTCTGCTCGCGTTTCGCCTTTGCCGCTGCGAAGTCGCCGGGCGCGCCGCCCACCTGATTCATCGCCCGTCCGACCCGCCAGAAGTAATCGAGCGCGGACCCGAGCGCCGTCGCCATCACCAGCCAGAGCGCCAGCTTGCCGAGCTGCAGGAGCAGCGGGAAGCGCTCCCAGCCAAGCAGCAGGAGCAGCACGGCCACGACCTGCGTGACCATCTTCAGCTTGCCGAGCGGTGAGGCCGGCACGATGAGGCCGCGGGAGAAGGCCAGACTCCGCAGCCCGGTGACGGCGAACTCGCGGCCGATGATGACGGCCACCATCCACGCCGGCGCCAGCTCGAGCTGCACGAGCGAGACGAGCGTGGCCGAGATGAGCAACTTGTCGGCGATCGGGTCGAGCACCTGCCCCACCCACGTGATCTGCTGGCGGCGCCGCGCCAGGTAACCGTCGAGCCAGTCGGTGAGCGACGCCAGGCCGAAGATGGCCGCCGCCACGAACTCGACGTGGATGCCGGCCACGGCCCGCCCCTCGAACTTCGTGAGCAGCACGACCACGAGCAGCGGCACCAGGAAGATGCGGATGACCGTCAGCGTGTTGGGCAGATTCATTGGCGGGACGGCCTTGTGGGCGCGATTCTACCCTCGCCTCCCGGCCCTGACAACCGGCCGGCGCCTGCCCAAACGCCTCGTGTATCATCAAGTGTTCCCATGAAAGCCATCCTGCTGGCCGGCGGCAAGGGCACGCGACTGCGCCCCCTCACGCTGCACACGCCCAAACCCATCGTTCCCATCTTCGACCGGCCGTTCCTGAGCTACCAGATCGGGCTGCTCAAGCAACTCCCCGAGATCGACGAAGTCATCCTCAGCCTCAACTACCAGCCCCGCCGTCTCGAAGAGACCTTCGGCGACGGGTCCGGCCTCGGCATGCGGCTCCGCTACGTGGTGGAACCCTCGCCGCTCGGCACCGGCGGCGCCATCAAGTACGCCGCGAAGGGCATCGACGACACCATCGTGGTCTTCAACGGCGACGTGATGACCTCGGTGGACGTCGCGGCCGTGGTCGCCCTGCACAAGGCGCGCAAGGCCAAGGCCACGATCGTGCTCACGCCGGTCGACAACCCGACGGCCTATGGCCTCGTCGAGACCGACGCCGAGGGCAACGTGCGGCGCTTCCTCGAGAAGCCGAAGGCCGACGAGATCACCTGCGACACGATCAACGCCGGCATCTACGTGCTCGAACCCGACACGTTCGACCGGATCCCGAAGGACACGCCGTATTCGATCGAGCGCGGCTACTTCCCGTCCCTCGTCGAACGCGGCGAGACCTTCGTGGCCTACGTCGAACGCGGCTACTGGATCGACATCGGCACGCCGGAGAAGTACCGGGACGTGCACCGCGACATCTTCGACGGCCGCTGTCCGCTCGGGCCGGCCGGCATCAGCTCGGGGCAGCCGGTGGTGGCACCCGATGCCAAGGTGGAACCAGGCGCGGTGCTCGAGGGCCCCTGCTTCCTCGACGCCGGCGTGGTCGTGAAGGCCGGCGCGAAGATCGGCCCGTACACGGTGCTCGGCCGCTCCGTGCTCGTCGAGGAGGATGCGCGCGTCGACGGCGCCATCGTCTGGCCGAACGCGCGCATCGGCCGCGATGCGGCGGTGGGCGCGGCCCTCGTGGGCCGCAGCTGCTACATCGGCAAGAACGCGGAGGTGGGCCCGCAGGCCATCCTCGGCGACAAGACCACGCTCTCCGATTTCACGAAAGCGTAAGCCGCATGACTCCGATCAACACCGAGATCTTCAAGGCCTACGACGTCCGCGGGCTCTACCCCGGCGAAGTCAACGAAGACACGTTCCACCTGCTCGGCCGCGCCTTCGCGGCGTTCCTCGGCCCGGGCACCGTGGCGGTCACGCGCGACATGCGCGTGTCGTCGCCGTCGCTCACGAAGGCCTTCATCGACGGCGTGACGCTGCAGGGCGTGGACGTGCACGACGGCGGCCTCGCCGGCACCGACATGATGTATTACGCCGTGGCGAGCGCCGGCCTCATGGGCGGCGCGCAGATCACGGCCTCGCACAACCCGAAGCAGTACAACGGCTGCAAGATGGTGAAGGCCGAAGCCTTCCCCCTCAGCGGCGAGTCGGGCATCCGCGAGATGAAGGAGATGCTGCTCACGAATTCCCTGCCGGCGCCGTCCGCGCGCCGCGGCACCGTGACGCCGCTCGCCATCATGGCGCCCTACGTGGACCACGTGATGGGGTTCATCGATCCCACGGTGATCCAGTCGTTCAACACCGTGCTCGATGCCGGCAGCGGCATTGCCGGACTGGTGGCGCCGCACCTGTTCGATCGCCTGCCCTGCCGCACGAAGAAGCTGTGCTTCGAGGTCGACGGCACGTTCCCGAACCACGAAGCCAACCCGCTGCTCGAGGAAAACCGCGAGGACATCACCGCGGAAGTCATCCGGCAGAAGGCGGATATCGGCATCGCCTGGGACGGTGACGCCGACCGCTGCTTCTTCATCGACGGCAGCGGCGAGTTCATCGCCGGCGACTTCATCACGGCGCTGCTCGCCGAGGCCGCGCTCATGAAGCAGCCTGGCTCGACCATCATCTACGACGTGCGCGCCAGCTACGCGGTGAAGGACACGGTGGCCCGCTACAACGGCCGCGCCCTCATGAACCGCGTCGGCCACGCCTTCATCAAGCGCCGCATGCGCGAGGAAGACGGCATCTTCGGCGGCGAAGTGACCGGGCACTACTACTTCAAGGACAACTTCTACGCCGACAACGGCTTCATCCCGGCGCTGCTCATCCTCGAGCTGATGTCGCGCAAGGGCAAGTCGCTGCGCGACCTGCTGGCGCCGCTGCGTGAGCGGTACTTCATCTCCGGCGAGATCAACACCAAGGTCTCGAGCATGGCGGTCGTGCCCGAGAAGATCGAGCGCCTGGCGAAGGGATACGGCCACGGACACGTCTATCGCCTCGACGGCATCTCAGTAGAGTTCGATGACTGGCACTTCAACGTGCGCGCCTCGAACACCGAGCCCCTGCTGCGCCTGAATCTCGAAGGCACCACGCCCGAGATCATGGAGAAGCGCCGCGACGAGGTCCTGGACATCATTCGAGGGTAGGACCACCGCGCGGCGATCATCAGATCGCACGAGCCATACGATGCCCGAACCTGCCACGCGCCGCGTGACCTTCCCCGTCGGGGGGATGACGTGCGCGGCGTGTCAGTCGGCGGTCGAACGGAGTCTCACGCGCACGCCCGGAGTGCGTGAGGCGTCGGTGAATCTGATGCTCCATTCGGCGACGGTCTCCTTCGATCCGTCCGTCGTGCCGGTGGAGGGCCTGCTCGACGCCGTGCGTGACATCGGCTACGAGGCAGAGGCGCCCGCTGAGGGCGATACGCTCGGGGCGCCGGCGGCGCGGGCCGCGCTCGACGAGGTGGCGGACGGCGCGCTGTGGCGCAAGGCGGCCGTCACGTTCGTGGCCGCACTCGCCGCCATGGTCGTGGGGGTACCGCTCATGGCACCCGCGGACCCGAGCGGCCACGGCGCCCATCTCGTCACCGCCGACCCGTTCATGCAGTGGGTGATGCGGGCGCTCGGCCCGGCGCTGCAGGCTGCGATGCCGTGGCTCTATGCCCTGCCGCCGGCGGTCATCACCTGGAGCCTCACGGTCGTGACGGCGGCGCTCATGGCGTGGGCCGGGCGCGAGTTCTACGTGCGTGCGTGGAAGAACCTGGGCCACGGCACGGCTGACATGAACTCGCTCGTCGCCCTGGGGACGGGCGCGGCGTTCCTCTACTCGTTCGTCGCCACCGTCGCGCCAGGGCTCTTCACGCGCGCCGGCGTGGCACCGGACGTCTACTACGAAGCGGTGCTCTTCATCATCGCGCTCGTGCTGATGGGGCGGGCGCTCGAGGCCCGTGCGAAGCATCAGGCGACGCGCGCGCTCGGGCGGCTCGTGGCGCTGCAGCCCGCCACGGCGCGCGTGCGCGTGGGCGGTGTGGACGAAGACCGGCCGCTCGCCGCCATCGTGCCCGGGGAACTCGTGGTGGTGCGCCCGGGCGAACGCCTGGCCGTGGATGGGGTGGTGGCCGAGGGCCACTCCGCGGTGGACGAGTCGATGCTCACGGGCGAGTCCGTCCCGGTCGAGAAGACCGTGGGCGACGCCGTAGTGGGCGGCACGGTCAACGGCGGCGGCATGCTGGTGGTGCGCACGACCGCGGTGGGGGCGGCGAGCGTGCTCGCGCAGATCGTGCGGCTGATGCAGGACGCCCAGGCCTCGCGCGCGCCGATTCAGCATCTCGCGGACCGCGTCGCCGCCGTCTTCGTGCCGGTCGTCGCCGGGCTGGCCGTGCTCACGGTGGCGGCGTGGTGGATCTTCGGCGGCGAGGCCGGCGCGGTGCGGGCATTCGCCAATGGGGTGGCCGTGCTCATCATCGCGTGTCCGTGCGCGATGGGCCTGGCCGTGCCTACGGCCGTGATGGTGGCGACCGGACGCGGCGCCGAATCAGGCGTGCTCATCAAAGGCGGCGAGGCGCTGCAGCGCACGGGCGACGTCACCGCGGTGGTCTTCGACAAGACGGGCACGCTCACGATGGGCAAGCCCACGGTGTCGGGCGTTGTGCCGGTGGCCAGCGATGTCACGGACGACTCGCTCGTGCGGTTCGCGGCGGCCGTCGGGGCGCAGTCCGAACATCCTCTCTCGGCCGCGATCGTCGTCGAGGCGGCGCGCCGCGGGCTCACACTGCCCCGCCCGTCGAGCTTCGACAGCGCCCCCGGCCTCGGGGCCTCCGGTGTGGTGGACGGAGTGAGCGTGCGCATGGGCCGTGCCGCGCACGTGGCGCCGGATCTGGCGCTGCCGCCAGACACCGCCGAGAGCCGCGACACCGAAGTGCACGTCGCGCTCGACGGCCGCTATGCCGGCGTCATCCGCCTGCACGACCCGCTGCGGGCGGACGCCGCCGATGCGGTGGCGCGCGTCGTCTCGCTCGGACTCATGCCGGTGCTGCTCACGGGCGACCGCCAGGGGCCGGCGGAGCGCGCGGCGCGCGGCGTGGGCATCACCCGCGTGGTCGCCGGAGTGCTGCCCGCCGGCAAGACCGACGAAGTGGCGCGCCTCCAGGGCGAGGGCCACGTGGTGGCGATGGTGGGCGACGGCATCAACGACGCACCGGCGCTCGCGAAGGCCGACGTGGGCATCGCGCTGGCCTCGGGCACGGACGTCGCTGTCGAGGCGGCGGACATCGTGCTGATGCGGCCCGACATCCGCGGCGTGGCACGCGCCATTGCGCTCTCGCGCCAGACGATGCGGGTGATGCGTCAGAACCTCTTCTGGGCCTTCGTCTACAACGTCATCGGCATTCCGGTGGCGGCCGGCCTGCTCTATCCGTGGTTCGGCGTGCTGCTGAGCCCCGTCCTCGCCAGTGCGGCGATGGCGTTCAGTTCGGTGAGTGTGGTGGCCAACAGCCTGCGGCTCCGGCGCGCCAATCTCGACGGGTGAGCCGGCCCGTGGGCCGTGCTGCGTAGCCGTACGGGCCGCGTCGAAACGGCGTCTGCCGCGATGCCGGAAGGAAGATGGAGCGGGAGACGGGGATCGAACCCGCGACATTCAGCTTGGGAAGCTGACACTCTACCAACTGAGTTACTCCCGCTCAGTCGAGCCATTCTAGCACCCGGGCCGCGCCGGCTGGAACGGCCGCGGCCCGGCGGCACGCGGTCAGCGGAACGACACGCCGGCCCCGATCGCCATGCGCGTCGTGGCGGCCCCGCTCGGCCGCACGGTCGTGGCCGGCCGCGGGGTCAGGGCCCAGAACCGCAGGTCGAGGCTGACGGCCAGGTGCTCGCGCACGAACCAGCGCGCCCCGCCGCCGTAGTGGAACGCCAGCCCCCACGTGGCGGACTGGTCGTCCACGCCCTCTTCCGTCGCGCGCACTTTCGCCGTGCCGGCCCCAAACGACAGGTAGCTCCAGCCGTCGCGATGGCCGAAGTTCAGCGCGACGTGCGGGGCCGCGGCGACCATCCGCGTGGACATGGTCGGGGCATTGACGCCGGTGGCGCGGCCTTCGGCCACGAAGCCCGTGGCGCCGAACGACAGACGCCGGAACCGCCCCGGGCCGGCGAACACGAATACACCGCCTTCTGCGCCCACACCGCGGCCGGGCACGAGCGTGCCAGTAGCGGCCACGGGGGGCGTCCAGCCGGGCCCCGTGGGCAGCGTGGTGCTCAGAACGCGCAGGTCGCCCACGGCCCCGCCGAGCGCCTCCCGGGGCTGTGCGGCCGCGGCGGCTCCGGTGAGCCCCACGGCGAGCACCGCCCACGTCACGAGGGGGCCGAGGCGACGCACCCGTCAGCCGTTCTTGGCCTTGCGGCGGCCGGCCCAGTACTTCTTCATGCGCTCGGAGACGGCCTTGCGCATCGCCGGCGACATCGTGGAGCGCTTGCGGGCCTTTCTGGCAGCGCCGGCCGCGGGCGCCGCGGAGGCGCTGGCCGAATTCGCGGTCTTCGCCGGCTTCCCGCCGCGCGCGACGGGCCGATCGCCGGAGAAGAGTTCCGGGAATGCGGTGCGAATCGCTGCTTCTTCCGCGCGGATGTCTTCGAGACGACGCATCGCGCCGAGTCGGGCGAAGCGCCGCATGTCGTCCTTGCTGAGTTCCTTGGCCACTGAGCGTTCCTTTGCGTGAGTGAGGGGGCTCGCACGCCGTCGTGCGAGGGGCATCACGTCATCATAGCGGCCCGCCGTTGCACGGCGCAACGCACTCAGTAGCTGCCGGGCCGCGCGGCCGGGGCCGCCGAGCCTGCAGTGGCGGGCGTGCCGCCCTGCGACTCGCGCACGATGCGGACGCCGGCGCTCGCGCCCACGCGCGTGGCCCCGGCGGCGACCATCGCCTGCATCTGTTCGAGGTCGCGCACGCCGCCAGCCGCCTTGACGCCCATGTCGGCGCCCACCACACGGCGCATCAGCGCGACGTCGGCTACCGTTGCGCCCCCCGGGCCGAAGCCGGTGGACGTCTTCACGAAGTCGGCGCCGGCCGCCTTGGCCAGCGTGCAGGCTGTGATCTTCTCGTCGTCGGTCAGCAGCGCCGCCTCGATGATGACCTTGCTCGTCGCGCCGCAGGCGCGGCACGCCGCCGCCACACCTTCGATGTCCTGCTCCACGAGGCGCAGGTCTCCGGACTTCAGCGCGCCCACGTTGATGACCATGTCGATCTCCGTCGCGCCGTCCACGATGGCGCGGCGAGTCTCGTAGGCCTTCACATCGGGCGTCGTGGCGCCGAGCGGGAAGCCCACGACCGAACACACGCCGACGCCGCTGCCGCGCAGCTGGCGGGCCGCCAGGGCCACCCATACGGGGTTCACGCACACGGTGGCGAACTTGTGTTCGGCGGCTTCACGGCAGAGCGCCTCGACCTCGGTGGCCGTCGCATCCGCCTTGAGGAGCGTGTGGTCGATGAGGCCGGCGATGCGTCCGCCGCCGCCCTTCGCGCCGTGCATGCCGAGCCGGGCCGCGCCGGCATCGACGACGCCCTGCACGCGCGTCGGACAGCAGTCCATCTGCCAGCCGTGGCAGGCGCAGCGCGCCGTGGGCTGGCTGCGGTAGGCCGCCAGTTCCTCGGCGATGATGGCGACGAGGCGTCCCAGATCGACGCCGACGGTCTGGTCGGGGGAGGTGCTCACCGGGTGCGCTCCAGGCCCTGGATCTTCCCGAGACGGCGGATGTAGCGCGCCTCGGTCATGGGCGTCGAGATCCACGTGTCCACGATCGCCAGCGCGGCTTCCACACTCACGAGCGTGGCGCCGAGGGCGAGCACGTTGGCGCCGTTGTGTTCGCGGGCATACCGCGCCAGGGTGCGGTCGGTGCACATCGCGCAGCGGATGCCGTCGATCTTGTTGGCGGCGATCGCCGAGCCGAGACCGGCGCCGTCGATGACGATGCCGGCATCCGCTTCGCCGCGGGCCACGAGGCGCGCGACCTGGCCGGCGATGTCTGGGTAATCCACCGGGTCGGGCGTGTCGAGGCCCACCTCCTGCACGGCGAGCCCCTGTCTGCGCAGGTGGTCGCGCACGGCCTTCCGCAGCGCGAGCCCAGTGTGGTCGCTGCCGACGGCGAAGCGCCTGGGCGCGGCCACCGGCGCCAGGCCCTCGGTATCGCCCACCGCGCCGTCGCGCACGAGCGTCACGCGCCGCTCACGCAGCGTGTCGAGGGCCAGCGGCGTCACGTGCCCACCTTTGGCGAGCACGACCGTGGCGCCACGCTCCAGCGTGCGCGCGATGGTCTCGGTGAGCATGTCGTAGCGTGTCATCGCACTTCCCTGCGGCCAGTCCGCGCCTCGTATGGTACCCTCGGCCGCGCATGTCCGCCACGGTCACCCCGCTGATTTCCGCCACCGACATCCAGGCCCGCATCCAGACGCTGGCGGCCGCCATCCGCCGCGACAATCCCGACGCCGATCTGCACTTCATCGGCGTGCTCAAGGGCTCGGTCTTCTTCATGGCCGACCTGCTGCGCGCCATGTCGGGCACCGTCACCATGGACTTCATCGCCGTGTCGAGCTACTCGGGGACGAAGACCACCGGCGAAGTGCGGATGCTCAAGGACGTGGACCGCGGCCTGCAGGACCGTCATGTGATCGTGGTCGAAGACATCGTGGACACCGGCCTGACCCTGCACTATCTGCAGGACCTGCTCCGGGCGCGGGGCCCGAAGTCGCTGCGCTGCGCCTGCCTGCTCTCGAAGCCCTCGCGCCGCAAAATCGACGTGCCGGTCGACTACATCGGCTTCGAGATCGAGGACAAGTTCGTGGTGGGCTACGGCCTCGACTACGACGAGCACTACCGCCACCTGCCCTTCATCGGCACGCTCACGGTGTAACGGCAGCGCGGACGGCGGCCGACGCCTTGCGGGCCTCGGCCAGCACGGCCGCCTGATCCAGCGTGCGCACGACGCGGCCGCGCATCAGGATCTTCCCGTTCACGATCGTCGTGTCCACGTCGTCGCCGCGCGTCGTGTAGACCAGGTGCGACACCGGATCGTAGAGCGGCGTCTGGCGGGCGCGGTTCATGCGGACGACGATGAGGTCGGCGCGTTTTCCCGCTTCGAGCGAGCCGATCTCCCTGGCCATGCCGAGCGCCTTCGCGCCGCCGATCGTGGCCATCTCGAGCGCGGTCGCGGCCGGCACCGCTCGCGGATCGCGCGACGCGTGTTTGGCAAGGAACGACGCCTGACGCATCGCCTCGAACATGTCGAGGTCGTTGTTGCTGGCGGCGCCGTCCGTGCCGAGGCCCAGCGCCGCGCCGGCGGAGAGGTAGCCAGTGACGGGCGCCGTGCCGCTCGCGAGCTTCATGTTGCTCTCGGGGTTGTGCGACACGCCGACGCCGCGCCTGACGAGCGTGGCGATGTCCTCGGGCGACACCCACACGCCGTGCGCGGCCAGCGTGCGCGCGCCGGTCCAGAAGCCGAACGACTCGAGGTAGCCGGTGGGGCTCAGCCCGCCCTTCTCGCGCGCCGCCTTCACTTCGTCCTCGGTCTCGGCCAGATGGATGAGCAGCGGCACGCCGTGTTTCATCGCCAGGTCGCGCGTGGCAACGAGCGTGGCCTGGTCGTTCGTGTAGAGCGCGTGCGGCGCCACGGCCGGCACGATGAGGTCGTCGTTCTTGTACTTGAGGATGAACGCCTCGCTTCTCGCGAGCGCCTCGGCCGGGGTCTTCGCGTCGGCCACCGGGAACTGGATCACCGTCTGCCCGAGCACGCCGCGCAGGCCGGCCGCTTTCGTGACGGCGGCGATCTCTTCCTCGAAGTAGTACATGTCGGCGTAGGTGGTCGTGCCCGACTGGATCATCTCGAGCGCGGCCAGCCGCGTGCCGGTGCGCACGAAGGCCGGCGACACGGTCTTCGCCTCGGCCGGGAAGATGTACTTCTGCAGCCACTCCATGAGCGCGAGGTCGTCGGCGAGGCCGCGGTAGAGCACCATCGGCGCATGGGTGTGGGTGTTGATGAGGCCGGGCATCACCACCTGGCCGGTGGCGTCAATGGTGGCGCGTCCCGTGAACCGGCGGGCGATGTCGGCCGCCGTGCCCACGCCCGCGATCCGCGTGCCGTCGATGGCCACCGCGCCGCGCGGAATCACCGTGCGCGCGCCGTCCACCGTGACCACGGTGCCGCCGGTGACGATGAGGGAGACCGCCTTCGGCGCCTGCGCGCCGGCAAGAACGCCGGTGGCGACGACGAGCGTGGCGAGTGACAGGATCCAGCTGGGACGCATCGTGGAATTGTAGGCGATTCGTGCCGCCCGTCCGGCCGGCAGCCGCGTGATATAACTGGCGCACCCGTGGTTCATCTCATCACGCATCCCTTCGTGCACGACGCTCTGGCCACGCTGCGCGACGCGTCGACCCCGCCCGACATCTTCCGCCGCGTGGCCCGCCGGATGTCGCTGCTCATCGCCGCCGAGGTGCTGAAGGAGGTGCCCACGATCGAGGGCACCGTGCAGACGCCGCTCGGCGCGGCCTTCGCCCGCCGCGTGGGCGCCCGCGTCACGCTCGTGCCGGTGCTCCGCGCCGGCCTCGGGATGATCGACGGCGTGCTGGACCTGCTGCCCACGGCGCGTGTCGGCCACATCGGCCTGCAGCGGGATGAGACGACGGCGCTCGCCTCCCGCTACTACGTGAAGCTGCCGCCGGACCTGGAAGACGACGTGGTGCTCGTGACCGACCCGATGCTCGCGACGGGCGGCAGCGCCGTGGCGGCCATCGACCTGCTGCGCGCCGCCGGCGCCCGTGACATCCGCTTCGTCTGCGTGGTGGCTGCGCCCGAGGGCATCGCGGCTATCGAGCGCCGCTACCCCGACGTGCCCATCTACACGCCGGTCGTGGACCGCGAGCTGAACGCCCACAAGTTCATCGTGCCGGGCCTCGGTGACTTCGGCGATCGCTTGTTCGGCACGGTCTGACCGTCACGGTTGCCCAAACGCCGGGCTTCCGGGTAAACTACTCGTCTCGCATCGACGCGCGCTTGGCTCAGCGGTAGAGCACCGCCTTCACACGGCGGGGGTCCTAGGTTCGAATCCTAGAGCGCGCACCACCCCTTCCCCACAACCTCAACCCGTGCTGGCCGCGCTCGCCGCCGTCTGGGATGCACTGCTCCTCGTGAGCGACATCCTCATGCTCCGGGACGCCGCGCGCTGGTTCTGGCGGATGCTCGATCCCCGCCGATAGCGCTACCAGACGGCCGGAGTAGCACTATCCGCTCGTCGGCTCCGCTTCGCGCGTCGGTCACTCGCACCTTCCGGCGACTTGCGCCTGTACAAGCCCTCAGGGGGCCCCCAGCCCCTGTAGTGCTGACGTCCGCACTCTCGGTGCGAGTGTCGGATTCGTTCACGCCACGCTCAGAGTCGCCGCCAATCGGACAGTGCGACTCCGGCCCTCGCCGCGAGTGGCGGGCGGGCTGCTGTGGTCGTGGGTGGTATTCCGGCCCGACGAGGCCGAGGGCCTCCAGGTCGAAGCTGAGAGGCCCAGGACGGCATTCCTCGACCGCGGCTGGGAGCCGGCCGCGTGGGCGCGGATCATCGCCCATCCCGTTGCCGCCTGGCGCAGCCCGCGCGTTCGACGTTGGGTATCTCACAAGCCAACGCCCTAGAAGTTAGCTGCAAAGCGACCATTCGTCATGCCCCTCGGGGGGCCGGTCGCCCCAACGGGGCCGTGCGGAAGGAGGGTGAACGAGAACGTGCCTTCAATCGCTCCGGAGCCAGAAACCCCAGCCTGCGCCCTGTAGGCCGTCACCGTGACCGACCCACCGCCTTTCACCGTGGTCACCCCGAAGACATCTGTCTCCTTCTGTGCCACCCAAGCAAGCCCGCAGTCCCGGCCATCGCACCGGAGCGCGGCCCTGACGTCGCCCGCTGCGACGTCGTACGTTCCGAGCCCCCTATATCCCAGATTAATCTCCAGCGAAGACGCGCAGTCGCTCGCCGTGAGCGCAATGTTCGAGCCGAGATGCACCCACGTCGACACCGGAATCCACGGCGTGCCATCGAGCGTCGCCGTCATCGCTCCACGGGTCGCGATGTCACAGTCCCTGATGACGAGCGGCGGGCCCCAGCTCGGGCTCGTCGGTGAACCACCCCCGCATCCTGACGCGAGCACCAGCACGACGAAGAGCGAAGGCCACGCGCGGGTCACACGCCACATCGGCCACCCCCTGGCATGTCACAGAGCACGAATCCTGCCAGCCCCCGACGCTCATACGGCCGTGGATCATGGGCAGGCGACACCGGTCAGAAGCCTCCAGGGGCGTGGTGTAGTCCGCATCGCGGTGGCGAAGATCTACGTCATCGTCCTGCCCAGGTTCGCACCTCAGGTGCTCACTCGGGGCTGACACGTCCGCTCGGTGGTTCTGGCGGACCTTCGATCTGCGGCGGTAGTCCGAACGGCAGGCGGGATGGCACTGTCCGCTCGGCGGCGACTCTGAGCGCGGCGCGAACGGATCCGACACTCGCACCGGGAGTGCGGGGATCACTTGGGCAGGGGCTGGGGGCCCCCTAAGGGCTTGTACAGGCGCAAGTCGCCGGGAGGTGCGAGTGACCGACGCGCGAAGCGGAGCCGACGAGCGGACAGTGCCATTCCGCCTAGCAGCGGCCGCCCTCAGCGCGCCGCGGTGCCGGCCACGAAGCGGCTCAGGCGGTACGGCGCCAGCAGATCCACCTCCACCCGGTCGAGAATCTCGGCGGCGGCGAGCCTCCCCACGAGCGGGCCGAGCGTCATGCCGCTGTGCATCGCCGTCACGTAGATGTCGGGATGCCCGGCGGCGAAGCCCACAATCGGGAAGCCGTCCTTCGGCAGCACGCGCAGCCCCAGCGTGAGCTTCTCCACCTGCATCTTCCCCATCGCCGGCACCACGGCCGCCATGCGCTGGAGGAACTGCTCGCCGCGCGCGATCGACGTATCTTCGTTGGCCGTGTTCCCGAAGTCCGCGCCCGTCACGATACGCCCGTTACGCTTCTGCATTATCTGCCCGAGCGGCGACAGCAGCAGGCGGTTCAGCATGGCTGGCTGCGGCGTGGTGTGCACCAGGATGCCGGCGGACCGCGTGAGCGGAACGTCGATGCCGGCCAGCTTCGCGAGCGCCGGCGTATCGTTGCCGCAGGCGATGACGAGCACGTCGGCGGCGATGTCGCCGGTGGTGGTGCGCACGCCACGGAGGCGTCCACCCTGAAGATCCAGACCGGTCACGGTGGCCGGATGCACCACGCGCGCGCCGGCCGCTTTCGCATGCGCGACGATCACTTCGGTGGCGCCCTGCGGGTCCACGCTGGCCTCGAGCTCGGCATGCACACCGTAGCGCAGCCCGTCGAACCGCGCGGCGGGTTCGAGGGCCGCCATCTGCGCCGCGTCCAGCGGGCGCAGCGGATAGCCCCAGCCCGCATACTGCCGGTTGACCTCGGTGATACGCGAGGCGAGCGTGGCGTCCGAGATCCACTCGAGGCTGCCGCCCCACACGATCGGCAGTTCGCCCTTCGTCTCCTGATCCAGCACGCGCCACGCCTCGATGCCGAACTGGCTGAGAGTGTGGTAGGCACGCGGTTGCTTCTTCGCGTTGATCCACGCAAAGGAGTTCGCGGTCGTGCCCGTGCCCGGCGCCGATCGTTCGAGCAGCGTCACCTCGGCACCGCGGCGCGCCAGCCGGTAGGCGATGTTCGCGCCGATGATGCCGCCGCCGGCGATGACGACGCGGTCGCGGCGGGCGCTCTGGAAGGCGTCCACCCGCGTGCCGGCCAGGGCCACACCGGCCATCATCTGCACCCACGTGCGACGCGAGATCCGTTGCTGCATGCCGGCGTTATAACACGTCGCCCGGACGTGCGGGCTGCACGTTTGGTACGATGCGGACACCCGTGCCGCCGCCCAGCCGTGCTCTCGGAACCGTGGACACCGCGCCGTTCGCGCGCGCGCTGGACGCCGCGCTGCGCCGCCGTGCCGCGCTCATCGCGCAGCCGGACGTCACGGCATGGCGCGTCCTCGATGGCAAGGGCGACGGCGTAGGCGGCCTCTCGATCGACCGCTACGGCCCGGCCGCCGTGATGAACGTCTACGACGACGCGGGGCTGCCAGACGAGGCGGTGACCGCGGTGGCCGCGGTGACGCTCGACTGGCTCGGTCCACTCGGTGTCGAGAGCGTGTACGTGAAGCCCTTCGTGCGCGACCGGAGCCGCCTTGGCGGCGCCCTCGGCGACGAGGCCACGTCGCCAGTGCCCCGGGCCGGTGTGCCGCAGCCCGAGGCGCTCGTGGTCGAGGAATACGGCACGCGCTACGAAGTGCGGGTGTGGGACGGCCTGTCCACGGGGCTCTTCCTCGACCACCGCGAACACCGGCGCGCGCTCGCCGCACGCCGCCCGGGCCGGGTGCTGAACCTCTTCGCCTACACGTGTGCGTTCTCGATGCCACTCGCGCGGGCTGGTGCGCACGTGACGAACGTCGACGTCTCGGGGCGGTATCTGGACTGGGGGCGGCGCAACCTGGCGCTGAACGGCCTCGACGGCTCCACTGTGCGTTTCCTGCGGCGCGACGCGATGGAGTACCTGGCGCAGGCGTCGCGGCGCGACGACGAACGTTTCGACCTCGTCATCCTCGACCCGCCCACCTTCGCCGCGGCCAACAAGCGGCGTGGCGTCGCCGCCTGGCGCGCCGTGGACGACTACCCCGCCCTCATCGGCGCGGCGGTGCGGGTGCTGGCGCCTGGCGGAGCGATCTTCGCGGCGTCGAACACACGCGAACTCGCAAAAGCCGGAGCACTCGCGGATCTCGTGGACGCATCATCCCCGCGCCCGCCGCGCTGGCTCGAACTGCCGCCGTGGCCGGTCGATGTCAGGGAGCGGGATCGGGTGGCGGCGGTGTTGTTCGCGCCGTAGCCGCGCAGGCCTCGACGGCGTCCGCGAGTTCCGGCGCCCACACCTCGCGGTCTTCGTGCGGCGGCGCCTGCCACACCGTCCATGCGCCCGTCGTGTCGACGTGGCTGCCGAGCACGACGTGTTCGAGATAGAGCGGCCACACGCCCTGGCCGCCGTAGGTGGCGTCCCCGGCGAGCGGCGCCCCGGCGTGGGCCAGCATGGCGCGAATCTGGTGGTAGCGCCCCGTATGCAGGCGGATGAGCACGTGCGACGTGGCCGCGTCCTCGGGCGCGGGCGCTGCCGCGACGACGTCCAGAAAGGAGGGTTTGCCGCCCGCGCGCACCACGGTGGCGACGCGCCCGTCGGTGCGCAGGTAGGCCCTGTGCGGGCCGACCAGGCCGCGTGCGACGTCCACCGGCCGCGCCAGACGGGCGACGTACCACTTGTGCCAGCGACGGCCTTCGATCTCGCGCGAATAGTGGGCGGCGGCAGCCTGCGTGCGGGCCACGAGCATCAGGCCGCACGCCGGCGCGTCGAGGCGATGCACCAGGCGCAGCTCGCGGTGGCCATCGGCCTGCAGGCGGCGGACCAGAGAGTCGGCGGCCGGATCGCGCGCGAGTTCGCTTGCGAGTCCGGCCGGCTTCACGACGACGAGCGCGCCGGGCGTCGTCGCGACAAGGCGCACCGCCACCGCGGCTACTTCTTCGCTTCCCCCAGCAGGGCCGTGAGAATCTGGGCGTAGCGCTCGTCGGTCTCGGCGTAGACCTTCATGTAGTCCGCCTCCGACATCTTGTCTTCACGCCAGTTGCCGTCGAAGTTGAAGGGCTTGCCCGCCGCATCGCGGACGTCGAAGGGTTCGTCCTTCTTCGCGCGCTTGGGCTTCAGGCCGTCGGCGCCGATGTCGGTGACGAAGAAGCGCGAGTCGAGCACCGAGGCGCTGTTGAGCTCGATGTAGACGTCACGGTACTCGCGGCGCGCCAGCTTCTCGTTGAGCAGCGGCGGCGCCGGGTACTTGGCCGACACCACGATGAGTTGCGCCGGGAACGCCAGCACCGCGAGGAACGTGTCGGACGAGTCGGGCGCGCGCACGGCCACGGCGTCCATCTTCTTGCCGGCGAGCAGTTGCGCCAGCTCCCTGGCCGCCGCTGCCGACTTCGGCTCCTGCGCGAGCGCGGGCTGGGCCGTGGCGGCGAGGGCCGCGAGGGCTACTACGAGCGAGCTGCTGAACTGAACCAATCGACGCATGCCCACTGCCTCCTGGCGCCGCCCTCGGCGCATATGGTCAACCGATGAAGAGGGATTCTTCGTCGTCCGGCGCGGCCGACTTGTAGGCCGTGCGCCGCCGTGACGCGTCCCGCAGATCGCGGAACGCCGAGAAGGCGGCACGTGCCGCCGAGAACAGCGCGAAGCCGTTCTTGGCCGGGCCGCCCACGAGCTGCGAGGCAATCGCCATCGTGCGTTCGGCCGAGAGCGCCAGATCGCCGAAGAGGCGATCGGCGCGTTCGACCTGCGCCGTGGCGAGCGCCGTCGCGCGCTTCGCTTCCGCCGTCATCTCCGTGAGGTTCTGGATGAGCGGCTTGACGTCGTGCTCGATCTGCGTCGTGAGCTGGTCCACACGGCGGGCCAGGCGCAGGCCGAGCACGATCGCGCCCACCTGGATGGCCGCCATCACGGCGACCGCCAGGGCGATGATGGCCAGCCAGACGTCGGTCACGCGTTACGTCCTTCTTCACGCGCCTGCTGGAAGGCCTCGCGGCCCCGTTCGATGGCGCTCGTGACGCTGTCGCGGTTGCGGTTGTAGAACTCGCGGCCCTGCTCGGCCGCTTCGCGCGCCGCGTCGCGGGCCTTGTCGCGGCCCTCGCGGGCGCGCCGTCCCAGGTACTCCCGGGTTTCGTCGCCCGAGGCGGGCGCGAAGAGCAGCGCCACGGCCGCACCAGCCACCGCGCCGAGCACGAAGGCCAGCATCACCGATCCGCCGCTGTTGGTGTCTCTCGACATGACTCTCCTCCTGGGGCCCCGCGTGGTCAGAAGAGACTGACCTTCACGTTCAGGTATTTCTTGGGGTCCTTGCGGATATCCGAGACGAGGCCTCGCAACTCGGTCACCGCGGCACTCATATTGTCATAAAGCCGGCGGTCCTGCAGAAGCATCCCGGCGGTGCCCTCGCCGGCGGCGAGCTTCGTCGAGATATCGTCGAGCCGCGCGGCCGTGGCGTTCAGGCGCGAGTAGAGCTGTTCGTCGGTCAGGAGCTTGCCGGCCGTGCCGTCCCCCCGGGCCAGCCCGCCGGTGACCTTCTCGAGGTTGGCGGCCGCCTGCGTGGCGGAGGCCGCGAGCGCCGGGTCGTTCAGCAGCGCCCCGAGGCTCCCCTCCCCGCGCGCCACTTTGGCGGTGATGGCGTTGAGGGCCCCGGTTGCCGCCACGAGCTCGTTGTAGACGGCCGGGTCGTTCACGAGCCGTCCCAGGCTGCCGCGGCCGCGGCCCACGGCCTCGGTCACGCGCGTGGCCGAGGCCATCAGCGCCTCGAGGTCGCGATACGCCTTCTCGTCGGTGAAGAGCAGCCCGAGCGTGCCCTTCCCCGCGCGCAGGTCGGCGAGCAGCCGCGCCGTTTCGTCGAGGCCCTTGCCGGCCACCGCCGAGAGCGCCGCAATCGAGGCCGGGTCGATGCCGGATGGCACGTAGCCCCAGTCGGCGACGGGCGTGCCGTCGGGGGCGGGCGTGATGTCGATGGCGCCTTCGCCGAGGAGCGACACGGCGCCGATGACGGCGAGCGACCGGTCGGTCACAAGGGGGCGCACCTCATTCGACACTTCCAGCCAGGCCTCCACGGTACTCCCGGTGAGACGCACCTCGGTCACCGTGCCCATCTCGATGCCGGCCACCCGCACCGGCGTGCCGCTCTTCACGGTGGCGATGTTCTGGAAGCGCACCTTGAGCGGATAGCGCTGCCAGAAGAAGCCGCCGGCGCCGCCGACGGCGAAGACCATGAGCGCCGCCATCACCACGGCGAACACGGTGATGATGCCGATCTTCAGTTCCGACCACGCCAGGGAACGCGTTCGCGGCATGTAGTGATTCTCCTACGACAGGAACGCGCGAAGATACGGGTCGGTCGCGGTCCGCAGCTCGTCGGCCGAGCCTTCGAAGACGATCTTGCCGTCGCGCAGCATGACGAAGTCGGCTTCCTCGACCTTCTCGGGCGAGGCGCTGACGATGGCGTGCCCCTCCGGGGCCCGGGCGGCGCCGTGTGTGGCGATGTAGAACGCATCCCGGAGCTGGTGCGTCACGAGCACCGAAGTCACGCCCTCGAGGTCGCGCAGCTTGATGATCTCGGCATCCACCGTGAGGGCGGTGATCGGGTCAAGGCCGGTCGTGGGCTCGTCGTAGAGCAGCAGCTTCGGCTTGAACGCCATGGCCCGCGCGATAGCGACGCGCCGGCGCTGGCCGCCCGAGAGCTCGGAGGGCTTCCGGTCGATGTAGGGGCCGAGTTCCACGAAGCCGAGCACCTCTTCCACCCGGGTCCGCACGTCGGCGAGCGGCATGTCGGTCTCTTCGTAGAGCTTGAACCCCACGTTCTCGCCCACCGTCATCGAGTCGAAGAGCGCGCCCTCCTGGAAGACCATGCCGGTATGGTCGCGCACGGCGAAGAGCTCGTTCTCGGTCATGCCGTCGATGCGCTGGCCGTGCACCGTGATCGTGCCGGAGTCGGGCGCCAGAAGCCCGAGAATGAGCTTCAGCACGGTGGACTTCCCCGAGCCGCTCGCGCCGATGAAGATCTTCGTGAAGCCCGGGTACAGCTTGAAGCTGATGCCGTCGAGCACGACGTTGTCGTCGAAGGCCAGCCGCACGTCGTCGAAGACGACGACCGGCTCGTCGCCCGGACGGCCCTTCGCGGGCCCGCGCAGCTCCTCGGGCACGGGCGCCATCAGAACAGCAGCTCCAGCAGCAGTTGCGTGGAAAAGAAGTCCATCGCGATCACGCCGACAGACGCGGCGACGACGGCGTTGGTCGTGGCGCGGCCGACGCCCTGCGTCCCGCCACGCGTGCGCAGCCCGACGTGGCAGCCCACGGTGACGATGATGAAGCCGAGGAAGAACGGCTTGAGCAGGCCCATCCAGACGTCTTCGAGGAAGAGCCCATCGACCACCGACGACCAGTACAGCCCGGAGGCCACGTTCAGGTTCTGCACCGACACGACCCAGCCACCGAGCAGTCCGACGGTATTGGCGACGACCGTCAGCACTGGCGTCATCAGGATGCCGGCGAGCACGCGCGGCACGACCAGCTTGCGCACCGGATCGGTGCCGAGGGCCCGCAGGGCGCTCACCTGCTCGGTCACCATCATCGAGCCGAGCTCGGCGGCGATACCCGAGCTGACGCGGCCGGCGAGCATCAGCGCGGTGAGCACCGGACCGAGTTCCTTGATCATCGAGGCGCTGACGAGACGGCCTACGAAGGGCCGGGCGCCGAACTGGTCGAGCGTGAAACCCGACTGCAGCGCCAGCACCGCGCCGGTGAAGAGACCCGTGAGGATGACCACCGTCATCGATCCGATGCCGATGGCATCGAGTTGCTCGACGAAGTCGTGCCAGTAGAACGGCCGCGACACCGCGCAGCGTGCCGTCGCCATGGCGAGCTTCGAATACTCCTGGACCTCGAGCAGCGCGCGCTTCAGCCACTCGGTGAAAGCGGCCATCACGCGGGATCCGCCGGCCGGCCGGCGAGGCCCATCGCGCGCGTCTTGATCGCCGCGATGCGGTCGCGGAGGGCGGCCGCGGCCTCGAAGTCGAGGTCGGCGGCGGCCTGCTTCATCTGCCGCTCGAGGTCGGCCAGCCGCGCCGCCGATTCATCGGGCGAGTCAGCGGCGTCGAGGGCCGGGGCGCCGCCGTAGTCGCGTTCGTAGACGCTCGAGAGCACACCCTCGATGTCCTTCACGATGGTCGTCGGCGTGATGCCGTGCGCCTCGTTGTAGGCGGCCTGCAGCGTGCGGCGGCGCTCGGTTTCGTTGATCGCCATCCGCATCGAGTCGGTCACCGTGTCAGCGTACATGATGACGCGGCCGAAGACGTTCCTGGCGGCGCGGCCGGCCGTCTGGATGAGCGACCCGCCCGACCTGAGGAAGCCCTCCTTGTCGGCGTCCAGGACGGCGACAAGCGACACTTCCGGCAGGTCGAGGCCCTCGCGCAGCAGGTTGATGCCGACCAGCACGTCGAAGCCGCCGCGTCGCAGGTCGCGCAGGATTTCGACGCGCTCGAGGGTGTCGATGTCCGAATGCAGATACCGCACGCGCACGCCGAGCTCGTGGTAGTACTGCGTGAGGTCCTCGGCCATCCGTTTCGTGAGCGTCGTCACGAGCACGCGCTCCTTCTTCGCGACGCGCTGGCGGATCTCGGCGAGCAGGTCGTCGACCTGCCCCTTCACCGGCCGCACCTCGATCGGGGGGTCCATGAGGCCCGTCGGCCGGATCACCTGCTCCACCACCACGCCGCCGGAGGCCTTCAGTTCGTACGGCCCCGGTGTGGCCGAGACGAACACCGTCTGCGGCATCCGCGTCTCGAACTCTTCGAAACTGAGCGGGCGGTTGTCGAGGGCCGACGGCAGGCGGAAGCCGTACTCGACGAGCACTTCCTTGCGAGCGCGGTCGCCGTGGAACATGCCGCGCACCTGCGGCACCGTCTGGTGGCTTTCGTCCACGATGAGGAGGGCGTCCGCGGGCAGGTAGTCGAAGAGCGTCGGCGGCGGCTGACCCTGCGCGCGGCCGGTCAGGTGCCGCGAGTAGTTCTCGATGCCGTGGCAGTAGCCGATCTCCTTGATCATCTCGAGATCGAACATCGTGCGCTGGTGGATGCGCTGGGCCTCGAGCACCCGTCCCTCGCGTTCGAGGAACGTGCGGCGCTCCTCGAGTTCGGCCTTGATGGCGTCGGCCGCTTCCTTGAGGCGGTCGCGCGAGGTCACGAAGTGGGTCTTCGGGAAGATCGACAGGCGGTCGTGCCGGCGCACGGTCTTGCCGGTGATCGGATCGAAGCTCGTGAGCTCGTCGATCTCGTCGCCGAAGAGGCCGATGCGGAGCGCCAGTTCGTCGTACGACGGATGCACCTCCACGATGTCGCCGCGGACGCGGAAGGTGCCGCGGCCGAATTCGAGGTCATTGCGTTCGTAGAGGATCTCGACCAGCTTGCGCAGCAGGTGGTCCCGGCTCATGCGCTGGCCGCGTTCGAGCGGCAGCACCAGCCCGTAGTACGCCTCGGGCGAACCCAGGCCGTAGATGCAGCTCACGCTGGCCACGATCACGACGTCGCGGCGTTCGAAGAGCGACCGGGTGGCCGAGAGGCGCATGCGGTCGATCTCGTCGTTGATGGTGGCTTCCTTCTCGATGTACGTGTCGCTCGCCGGCACGTACGCCTCGGGCTGGTAGTAATCGTAGTAGCTGACGAAGTACTCGACGGCGTTGTGGGGGAAGAAGCGGCGGAACTCCTGGTAGAGCTGCGCCGCCAGCGTCTTGTTGTGCGCCATCACGAGCGCCGGCCGGTTCACGCGGGCGATGACTTCGGCCATCGTGAAGGTCTTGCCCGACCCGGTCACCCCGAGCAGCGTCTGCCGCGGGTCGCCGCGCTCGAGTCCGGCCACGAGCTCGGGCACCGCCCGGACCTGGTCGCCGGCCAGATCGAAGTCGGAGACGAGGGCGAAGCGGTCGAGAGTGGCGGGCATGGGGACGGCCTCGGTGGCCGTCGCCCACGGGCGGGCGCCGGCGGGCGCGGACACTCCGAGAGCGTACCACAGGCAGTCGCGTGCATCCCTGCGCCAGGCTCGACAGACCGCCAGGCCCCCGAGGGCTATAATCGGAGGTTGTCGCAGATGCTGCCGCCGCTGACACGAACGGAATGCCATCCATGAGGTGCCTGGCCGTCTGCCAGACCGAACTCGTCGGCCGCCTGTTGCACGCGGTGCTCAGTCCGCGCGTCGAGGTCGAGTTCATCGTGGAGAGCAAGGCGCTGGCCCGCCGGCTCCACGACGCCGGCGCCAGCGTGGTCGCCGCCGACCCGCGGCGCGTCGACACCTTCGTCAAGGCGGATCTGCTGCCCACGACCTCGGTCATCATCGAAGACGCCCGCCAGCGCAGCCTGCCGAAGGTGCTCGATGCCGTGCGGGATGCGGGCGGCGTGCTGGTCTACCTGCTCGGCACCCTCGGACCGGAGGACGACAGACGCGCCGCCGCGCTGCGCACCGACTTCCCCGAGCTCACGAACATCACGCTCGCCGAACTGGTGGAGGCCCGGCTCTCGACCGAGCTCAACCGCTCGCTCACCCGGCAGAAGGTGCAGCAATATCAGCGCTACTTCAGCGATGCCGACCGGGTGCTCATCCTCACCCACCACGATCCCGATCCGGACGCGATCGCGAGCGGCCTGGCGCTGCGCACGCTGCTCCGCCGCACCAAGCAGACCGCCATCATCGGCACCATGCAGCCCGTCTCGCGCCCCGAGAACCTGCGCATGCTGAAGCTGCTCGAAATCGGCGTCGACACGGTCACCGCCGATCAGTTCGGGTCGTTCGAGAAGATCGCGCTCGTCGACGTGCAGCCGCACTACTTCGGCGATGCTCTGCGCCACGTCGACCTGGTGGTCGACCACCACCCCGAGACCAGCGGCTGGACGGCGATGTTCAAGGACATCCGCTCCGACTACGGCTCGACGTCGACGATTCTGACCGAGCACCTGCAGGCGGTGGACCTCGACATCTCGGAGCGCACGGCGACGGCGATGCTCTACGCCATCAAGTCCGACACGCTCTTCTTCAACCGCCAGGCCAACCGCGCCGACCTCGACGCTTTCTCGTTCCTCTACCCGCTTGCCGACGCCAGCCTCATCCGCAAGATGGAAGGCGCGGAAATCACGCGCGAACGCCTCGACTACGTGATCAAGGCGTGGCAGCAGGGCCGGATGGTGGAACACGTCTTCTGCGCGTTCCTCGGCGAGCCGCCGCGCGACGACTTCATCCCCTACGTGGCCGACTTCTACCTGCAGCTCGAAGACGTGCAGTGGACGGTAGTCTCGGGCGTGGTGAACGACCAGATGGTCGTCTCGGTGCGCAACCTCGGCTACTCACGCAACGCCGGCGACTTCGTGCGCCGCTGGTTCAACGACATCGGCAGTGCCGGCGGGCACCGCACGATGGCGAGGGCCGTCGTGCCGCTCGAGGCGTTCCAGACGAAGTTCGGCGTGCACGAAGGCAGCCGCGTCAACCAGCGGATGCTCGACCTCGTGCTCGACTTCCTGCACGAGCAGACCGGCAGGAAGTAGCGGCCGTTATCCCTCGATGGCCTGCGTCAGATCCTCGATGAGGTCGGCGGCGTCTTCGAGGCCCACCGAGAGCCGCATCATGCCGCGCGTCACGCCGGCCTTGGCGAGCGCCTCGTCACTCAGCCCGAACTGCGACGTCAGGATCGGCAGGCTGCACAGGCTCTCGACGCCGCCGAGGCTGGCGGCGCGCTGGAAAAGCGTGAGCCGGTCGAAGGCGCGGAATGCAGCCGCCTGACCGCCCGCGAGGTCGATGCAGACCATGCCGCCGAAGCCGAGCATCTGCGACTTCGCGATGGCGTGATCGGGATGCGACGGCAACCCCGGGTAGTGCACGGCCGCCAGCGCGGGATGTCCGTGGAGCGCCTCGGCGATGGCAAGCGCCGTCTCGTTGTGCCGCGCCACACGCAGCGTGAGTGTCTTCATGCCGCGGCCGAGCGCGTAGGCCGGCTGCGGGTCGAGGATGCCGCCGAGCAGCCGCCGCGTCTTGGCGAGGCGGCCGATGAGTCCGGCGCGGCCCGAGAGCACACCACCCGTCACGTCGCTGTGGCCGTTCAGATACTTCGTGACGCTCTGGACCGAGAGGTCCACGCCCATCGCCAGCACCGGCTGGTTGATGGCCGAGGCGAAGGTGTTGTCCATCACCGAGAGCACACCGGCCTCGCGGCAGGCCGCCGCCACCGCGCGTACGTCGATGACGCGGAGCGTCGGATTGATCGGCGACTCGAACCAGACCATCTTCGTTTTGGGCCCGATGAGCGCCGCCGGCGAGCGGAACTCCTCGAGCGTGGCGAACCGCGTGGTCACGCCGAAGCGCGAGGCCAGGCTCGTGAGCACGTGGAAGGTGCCGCCGTAGATGGCTGCGCAGCACACGACCTCGTCACCGGCTTCGAGCAGGCCGAAGATGGCGGTCGAGATGGCGGCCATCCCAGACCCGAACACGAGCGCGGCTTCCGCGCCGTCGATCTCCGCGATCTTCGTCTCCACCGCGACCACCGTCGGGTTGTCGTAGCGGCTGTAGAGATACGCGGGCTTCGTGCCGGCCGCGTAGGCCTCGACGTCGGCGGCCGAGTCGAAGACGAAGGTGCTCGTCTCGTAGATCGGCACGGTGAGCGAGGCGGCGGCGGGCGGACGTTCCCCGACGTGGATGAGACGGGTCGCGGGGCCGTGGCTGTCGCTGGTGCTCATGAGCGTCCTCTGGTGTCTTCGCCCACGCGTTCGCCGGCGGCGCCGAGGGCAGGTGCGATGAAGAGCCGGTGCGCGTCTTCGTGGCCGCGCGTGACGAGATCGGCCGGCGTGGTCCGCCGGTCGGACGCGGCGTCGTGGGCCCCGGCGAGATCGAGCGGCGTGAGGGCATTGTGCGACGGGCGGATGACGAAGACGGCGTGGAAATGGGCCTGCGCGAACCGTACCGCGTCGCGGACGGCGGCAGCTTCCTGGGCCGCCAGCCACTCCCCCGCCCGTCCGCGCGGATCGAGCCGCGCCGGCCGAAGATCATGCGGGCCGCCGACCTCGGGCGACGCGGTGACGATGATCGCCTGCTCCATGCCGGCGGCAGCCGCTTCTTCGAGCAGGCGCGAGAGTGACGCCGGCCGGTCGGCCAGGCGATGCACCTCGCCGCGCCAGAAGCTGTCGGCTGGAAACGCGAGCGGATGCGGCTCCGAGAGGTCCGCGAGCGTCAGCGCGCCGCTTACGACATCGATGAGCGAGGCTTTCGCCGGACCGGCCAGGTCGAAGGCTTCGGCGCGGCGGCCGGCCACACCGGTGGCACCGGGAAACAGCCGGCGTCCGGCCTCGCCGCCGAGCATGCCGAACACGAGGTCGCGGCGGGCGTCGAGGTCGTGCACGGTGAGCAGCAGATCGCGATGGCCGGGCTGGCCGGCGCCCGAGACCAGCAGCTCCGAGAGGCGCAGGCTGAGCTCGGCCGCGCGCGGCCTGGCGAGCGCGGCGCCGCCGCGCAGCAGGTCCCACAGCGCGCTCATGGCGGTGGCGGCGAAGCGGCCGGAGTCGACAGGGGCGCCGAGCAGCCGCCACGCCAGATGTCCACGCTGGCGGCGCGGCGCCCGGCGGGCCGAGATGACGGCGCCGATGGCGAGTCCGAGCAGCAGCACGGTGGCCACGACGAGGACGAGCCGCGCGATCCAGGTGGCCAGATGGTCGGGCTGGAACACCCAGCCGAGCCACGCGGCGTAGCGCTCGGCGATCGAAGGGGCGCCGTCGAGGCCGGTCCATCCCGCCAGGAGGCTCAGCGGCCACACGGCGACGGCCGCGAGCAGCAGCGCCAGCGGACTCGACACGAGGCCTGCCATCACGACGAGGGCCGCGCCGACCGCGCGATACGGCCGCGTGAGGCCATAGGCGGCGTGTTTGGTCGGGCGCCGCCACAGCCCGCGGGCACCCCACAGGGCCGCCGCGCCGTCGAGGGCGAAGAGTACTGCGGCCAGCGCGCCCACACCGCGGCCGCCCACGAGGTCGATCTTGACGCCGGCTTCCTGCAGGGCCTCGAGCACGCCGGCGTGATACGCGCCGTCGACGCCGGTGCCGCTCAGGACGACGGCCGTCGGGCGCTCGGGCGAATACAGCTCGTGCTGGGCTCGAGAGCCGCGCGCCACCAGATGGTCCTACTCGTCGTGGATGGTGATGACCTTGACCACGTCGAACGTACGCGTGCCGGCGGGCGTCGTGACGGTGACCTCGTCGCCCTCTTCCTTGTTGAGGAGGGCGCGTCCGATCGGCGAGGCCGTGGAGATGAGGCCCTTCTCCGCGTCGGCGTCTTCGGGCATCACGAGCTGATAGACGATCTCGCCGCCGCCCTGCTCGCGCAGCGTCACCGTGGAGCCGAAGCCGGTCTTGTCGTGCGGCACGCGATCGAGGTTCATCAGCGCCACTTCGTTGCGCCGGCGCTGCAGCATCGCGATCCGCGCCTGCACGAAGCTCTGGCGCTCCTTCGCGGCCGAGTACTCGGCGTTCTCGCGCAGGTCGCCGAACTCGCGGGCGCGCTGGATCTCCTTCGGGAGCTCCGAATAGAGCTCGCGCTCGAGGCCGGCAATCTCGTCGTCAAACCGCTTCAGAATTCGTTCTTTCATTGGTCCAGCCGGTAACTGTAGCACACGGGGTGCTATGCTCCGTCGTGAGCACCGCGCCCCGCGCGGCCCCACCACCGTGACCCTTGCCCTGCCCTCGATCACCAGCCGTCGTCATCCCCTCGTCCAGGCGTGCCGCGATGCACGCGGTGGCGGCCCCGACGAGCCGCTGCTGCTCGACGGCTGGCATCTGCTCGTCGATGCGGTGGCGGCGGGCCTCGCCGTGGATGCGGTGGCGGTGAACACCGACCCGCCGGGCGACGCCGAAGCCCGGGCGCTCGACGATCTCATCGACGGCGGCGCGCACGTCGTGCACGTCACCGACGACATCCTGCAGGCCATCAGCCCCGTGCGCACCTCGTCGGGCGTCGTGGCCCTCGCCCGCCGCCCCGTGCTCGCGCTCGATGCCGTCTTCGTGCCGGCCCCGGCGCTCGTCGTCGTGGCCGTGGACGTGCAGGACCCGGGCAACGTCGGCGCGCTCGTGCGCACCGCGGAGGCCGCCGGCGCGACCGGCTTCGTCGCCGCCGGCGTCTCGGCCGATCCGCTCGGCTGGAAGGCGCTGCGCGCGTCGATGGGCAGCGCGTTCCGGCTGGCCATGGGGCGCACCACGGACACGGCCGGCTTCGTGGCCGACGCCCGCGGGCGCGGACAGCAGATCGTGGCGCTCGCGCCGCGCGGCGGCCGCCTGCCGGAGGACATGGACTTGCGCCGGGCCACCTGCCTGCTCGTCGGCGGCGAAGGGCCCGGTCTGTCACCGGCCCTGCTGGCCGCCGCCGACCAGGTGCTCACGCTGCCGATGGCCGCGCCGGTCGAATCGCTCAACGTCGCTGTGGCGGGCGCCCTCGTGGTCTACGCGGCGGCGGCGCAGCGGAGGGCGCGCGTGTGAGCGGTCTCTTCGACGAGGTCGACGCCGCTCTGCCGGACGGCGTCACGCCGCCGCCGGCGCCACTTGCCGAGCGCATGCGGCCGCGCACGCTCGACGAGATCGAAGGCCAGGAGGCGCTGCTCGCGCCCGGCCGTCCGCTGCGCGAGGCGATCCGCCGCGACGCATTGCAGTCGGTGATTCTGTGGGGGCCGCCGGGCACCGGCAAGACCACGCTCGCGCGCCTCATCGCGGATGCGACATCGGCCCACTACGTGGCCTTCAGCGCCGTGCTCTCGGGCATCAAGGACATCAAGGACGTGATGGCCCAGGCCGAGCAGCGGCGCCGCGGCGGCCGCCGCACGATCGTCTTCGTCGACGAGATCCACCGCTTCAACAAGGCCCAGCAGGACGCCTTCCTGCCGCGCGTCGAAGCCGGCGACATCGTGCTCATCGGCGCCACCACGGAGAACCCGTCGTTCGAGGTGAACGCGGCGCTGCTCTCGCGCTCGAAGGTCTTCATCCTGCAGCCGCTCGACGAAGCCGCCGTCACGCGCATCCTGCGGCGGGCGCTGGCCGACACCGAGCGCGGCCTGGGTGCGCAGGCGCCGGAGGTCAGCGAGGACGCCCTCGGCGCGCTGGCGCGGGTGGCGGACGGCGATGCGCGCAAGGCGCTCAACCTGCTGCAGCTCGTCGTTGCCGCTTCGCCGCAGCCGGTCGGGCGGCCGAAGGTCGACCTCGCGCTCGTGCAGGAGACGCTGCAGAAGAAGACGCTGCGCTACGACAAGAACGGCGAGGAACACTTCAACCTGATGTCGGCGCTGCACAAGTCGATGCGCAACTCCGACCCCGACGCCGCGGTCTACTGGCTCGCCCGCATGCTCGAAGCCGGCGAGGACCCGATGTACATCGCCCGCCGACTGGTGCGCTTCGCCTCGGAGGATGTCGGCAACGCCGACCCGCAGGCGCTGCTCGTGGCGATGGCGGCACGCGATGCCCTGCAGTTCATCGGCCTGCCGGAGAGCAACACGGCGCTCGCGCAGTCGGCGATCTACCTCGCCACCGCGCCCAAGAGCAACGCGGTCTACGCCGCGTATGGCGCCGCCGCCGAGGCCGCGACAAAGGACGCGGCCGAGCCCGTGCCGCTGCACCTGCGCAATGCGCCGACCGCGCTCATGAAGTCGCTCGACTACGGCCGCGGTTATCAGTACGCGCACGACCAGCCCGACGCGGTGGCCGCCATGGACTGCCTGCCGGAACGGCTGCAGGGCCGCAGCTTCTATCAGCCCACCGAGCGCGGCTTCGAGAAGGAAATCAAGCGGCGGCTCGACGGCTGGAAGGACATCAAGTCGCGACGACAGCCCCCCGGCAGTCGTGAGCGCTGACCGCCCTCAGATTCGTTCGAAGCGCCGCTCGAGATCGCGGCGCGAGAGGCGGAACATCACCGGCCGCCCGTGCGGGCACACGGTCGAGTAGGCGGTAGCGCGGAGTTCCTCGAGGATGTGCGCCATCTTCTCGATGGTGAGCGGGTCGTGGGCGCGCACGGCGCTGTGGCAGGCCATCGTCGCGGCGATGAGCTTCAACGCCTGATCGGCCACGCTGCCGCGGTCGAGGTGTTCCAGGTCGTCGGCGAGCGCGCGCAGCGTGCGGTCGATGTCGTCGGCCTTCAGGATGGCCGGCACCGCCGAGACGCGCACGCTGGCGCCGCCGAAGTCCTCCAGCTCGAAGCCGAATCGTTCGAGGTCGGCCGCCCGCGCCAGCAGCGTCGCGTGCCCGGCACCGGGCAGGTCGAGGATCATCGGCACGAGCAGGCGCTGCGACGGCAGCGCCGAGGCTGTCAGGCGCTCGAGAATGCGCTCGAACAGCACACGCTCGTGGGCCACGTGCTGGTCGATGATGACGACGCCTTCATCGTCGACCGCGATGATGAACGTGTTGCGGAACTGCCCGAGCGGCGTCAGCGGCCGCTCGATCGTGAGCCCCGCGGCGCCGGAGAGGCCGCTCATCGGGGGCAGGGCCGGAACACCGGCCGGCAGACGGTCGGTCGCGGCGCCCGGCCACGCCGGCCAGGCCGTGGCAGGCTCGCGCGACACGTCCGCGCCGC
>JALHON010000017.1 GCA_022842985.1 Acidobacteriota bacterium
CCGGCAGCCGCGCCCGCGCCCGTCGCCTCGCCCGCCACCTTCGAGAAGCAGTGGCGCAAGTGGCTGCACGATGGCTACATCGCCGGCACGGCGGTGGCGCCGAAGACGGTGGCTCTCGCCGCCGGCTGGAACGCGAACCCGCCCACGGCGGCGCCCGCGGCCGGCGTCGAAGTCATCTTCAAGCGCGACGCGTCGATCTACGACGGCCGCTTCGCCAACAACGGCTGGCTGCAGGAACTGCCGAAGCCGGTCACCAAGCTCACGTGGGACAACGCGGCCCTCGTCGGTCCGCGCACCGCGGAGAAGCTCGGCGTCGCCAACGGCGACCTGCTGAGCGTCAAGCTCGAAGGCCGCACCCTCGAAGTGCCCGCCTGGATCGACCCGGGTCACGCGCAGGACGCCGTCACCATCTCGCTCGGCTACGGCCGTAGCCGGGCCGGCCGCGTCGGCAACGGCCTGGGCTTCAACGCCTACGCGCTGCGCGGCAGCGGCTCGGTGTGGTTCGCCGGCGCCGAAGTGGCGAAGGCCGGCGGCACGTATCAGCTCGTGAGTACGCAGGACCACTGGTCGATCGAAGGCCGGAACCTGGTGCGCTCCGCCAAGCTCGAGGAGTACAAGGCCAATCCGGCGTTTGCCCACGAGATGGAGCACATGAAGCTCTCGGACGGCCTCACGCTCTACCCGAAGTGGGAATACTCGGGCTACTCGTGGGGCATGGCCATCGATCTCAACACCTGCACGGGCTGCAATGCGTGCGTGGTGGCCTGCCAGTCGGAGAACAACATCCCGGTCGTCGGCAAGGACCAGGTGGCCAACGGCCGCGAAATGCACTGGCTGCGCATCGACCGCTACTACTCGGGCGACATCGACAGTCCCGACACCTACTACCAGCCCATGCCCTGCCAGCAGTGCGAGAACGCGCCCTGCGAGGTCGTGTGCCCGGTGTCGGCCACGGTGCACTCGGCGGAAGGCCTGAACGACATGGTCTACAACCGCTGCGTCGGCACCCGCTACTGCTCGAACAACTGCCCCTGGAAGGTGCGCCGCTTCAACTTCACGCTGTATGCCGACTGGGAAACCGAGTCGCTCAAGATGCAGCGCAACCCCGACGTCACGGTGCGCAGCCGCGGCGTCATGGAGAAGTGCACCTACTGCGTGCAGCGCATCAACTCGGCGCGCATCCAGGCCAAGCGTGAAGACCGCGAGATTCGCGACGGCGAAGTCGTGACCGCGTGCGAGGCGGCCTGCCCGTCGCAGGCCATCACGTTCGGCAACCTGAACGACCCCACCAGCCGGGTGGCGAAGCTGAAGGCCGACCCGCGCAACTACTCGATGCTGGCCGAGCTCAACACGCGGCCGCGCACGACCTATCTCGCGGCGGTGCGCAATCCGAACCCCGCGCTGCCGTCGAACCCGACCGTGGGCGGCCACCACACCGAGTCCCACGAAGCGGCCTCGACCGAGAGCGAGCACTGAGATGGCGCAGCACGTCTACGCACAGCAGTCCGCGACCACCCTGGAGCACCCCGTCATCGGGCCGGGGCAGGACTACGAGTCGATCACTGAAGTCGTCTCCGAGATTCCGCTCGGAAAACGCTACCCGTTCGGCTGGATCATCGGCCTGCTCATCGGCCTCGCCGGCCTCGGCGCGCTGCAGCTCGCCATCGGCTACCTGCTGCTGAAGGGCATCTACATCTGGGGCAACAACGTCCCGGTGGGCTGGGCCTTCGACATCATCAACTTCGTCTGGTGGATCGGTATCGGCCACGCCGGCACGCTCATCTCGGCGATTCTGATGCTGTTCAAGCAGCAGTGGCGCATGTCGATTGCGCGCTTCGCCGAAGCGATGACCATCTTCGCGGTGGCCTGCGCGGCGCTCTTCCCGCTGCTCCACACCGGCCGTCCGTGGCTGGCCGCCTACTGGCTGTTCCCCTACCCGAACACGATGGGCCTGTGGCCGCAGTTCCGCAGCCCGCTCATCTGGGACGTGTTCGCGGTCTCGACCTACGCCACCGTCTCGGTCGTGTTCTGGATCGTCGGCCTCATCCCCGACCTGGCGACGATGCGCGACCGCGCCACCTCGAACGTCAAGCGTGTGGTGTTCGGCGCCCTCTCGCTCGGCTGGCGCGGCTCGGCCCGTCACTGGCACCGCTATGAAGTGGCCAGCCTCATCCTGGCCGGTCTCTCGACGCCCCTCGTGCTCTCGGTGCACAGCGTCGTGAGCTTCGACTTCGCGGTCTCGGTCATCCCGGGCTGGCACGCCGCCATCTTCCCGCCCTACTTCGTCGCCGGCGCCATCTACTCGGGCTTCGGCATGGTGCTCACGCTGGCGATTCCGATTCGCAGCTTCTACAAGCTCGAGCACCTCATCACGATGAAGCACATCGACAACATGGCGAAGGTCATGCTGGCGACCGGCCTCATCGTGGCCTACGGCTACGGCATGGAAGCGTTCTTCGGCTGGTACAGCGCCAATCAGTACGAGCGCTTCATGCTGTGGAACCGCATGACCGGCCCGTACGCGTGGAGCTACTGGCTGCTCATCTTCATCAACGCGGTGCTCATCCACGTGCTGTGGTTCAAGAGCGTCCGCTACAACCTGAAGTACATGTTCGTGCTGTCGCTCATCGTCAACCTGGCGATGTGGCTCGAACGCTTCGTCATCATCGTGACCTCGCTGCACCGCGACTTCGTGGTCTCGTCGTGGGACATGTATTCGCCCACCGCGTGGGACTTCATGATGTTCGGCGGCACGATGGGCCTCTTCATCACGCTGTTCTTCCTGTTCATGAAGTTCGTGCCCATGATTTCGATCTTCGAAGTGCGCACGCTGCTGCCGGAAGCCAAGGTGCACGTGCCGCACGGGCACGACACCCACGGCTCGGGCCACTAGGCGGGATTCCACGTCATGCACGTCAGCAAAGACAAAACCGGGCTTTACGGGCTGATGGCCGAGTTCGACTCGGCACAGGGCATCGTTGACGCCTCGATGAAGGCAGTGGCGGCGGGCTACTCGAAGATGGAGGCCTACACGCCGTTCCCGATCGAGGAACTGAACGACATCATCCACAAGAAGCGGACGAACCTGCCGAAGCTGGTGCTCTTCATGGCCTTCTGCGGCATGATGACCGGCTTCACGCTGCAGTACTGGGCGTCGGTCATCGAGTACCCGATGAACATCGGCGGCCGCCCGCCGGCCACCTGGCCGGCCTTCATCGTGCCCTCCTACGAGCTCACGATTCTGTTCTCGGCGCTCACCGCGGCCATCGGCATGCTGGCGCTGAACGGGCTGCCGCAGCCCTATCACCCGGTGTTCAACGTCGACCGCTTCTCGCTGGCGTCGTCCGACAAGTTCTTCCTCGTCATCGAGGCCGAAGACGCGCACTTCGCCAAGGATCAGACGAGCTCGTTCCTGCAGAGCCTTGGCGCAAAGGGAGTCTACGACGTTGCGGAGTAATGGACGTCTCCTCACGTGTGCGCTCGTCGTGGCGTCGGCGGCCCTCGTGGCCGGCTGCCGCCAGGACATGCACGACACCCCGCGCTACGAGGTGTTCGAGGCCAACAAGAACTATCCGGATGGCCGCGCGTCGCGGAACCTGCCGACGGGCACCGTCGCCCGCGGCCAGCTGCGCGACGACGAACACTTCTACACCGGCAAGGTGGATGGCTTCTTCGTGCGCGAGTTCCCGTTCGCGGTGACCGCTGCCGACATGCAGCGCGGCCAGGAACGCTACACCGCCTACTGCACGCCCTGCCACGGCCAGACCGGTGACGGCAAGGGCATGGTGGTGCAGCGCGGTCTGCGCCAGGCGGCCACCTACCACCAGGACCGGCTGCGCTTTGCCGCGCCCGGCTACTTCTACGACGTGATCACCAACGGCTTCGGCGCGATGCAGGGTTATGCCGAGCAGATCCCGCCGCGCGACCGCTGGCTCATCGCCGCCTACGTGCGCGCACTGCAGCTCAGTCAGAACGCGACCGTCAACGACGTTCCGGCCGCGGATCGCGGCCGCCTCGATGCACCCGCGATGACCGCCGCGGAACCGGCGAAGAAGGCGGAACACTAGACATGGCTTCGGAAACCTACACCCCGCCCGAGAGTCTCTCGGGCCTCCAGTCGAAGGGCATGATCGCCGCCGTCATCGGCGTCGTGCTCACCGGCGTCGGCTTCACGATGGCCGGCATCGATCGCTTCTACGAAGCGTATCTGGTGGCCTGGGTCTACTGGACCGGCGTCGGCCTCGGCAGCCTGGCGCTGCTGATGGTGCATCACCTGAGCGGCGGCGCCTGGGGCGTCGTCATCCGGCGCATCCTCGAAGCGGCCACCCGCACGCTGCCGGTGATGGCCATCCTCGGCCTGCCGATTCTGGCCGGCATGGGCCACCTGTATCACTGGACGCACGAGACGACCGACCCGGTCATCCTCGACAAGGCGGCCTACCTGAACGTGCCGTTCTTCATCGGCCGGTACGTCTTCTACTTCGCCGTGTGGTGCTTCATGGCGCTGCGCCTGAGCGCGTGGTCGGCCGAACAGGATCGCACCGGCGACCCGGCGCTCGCCGGCAAGATGACGGCACTCTCGGCCGGCGGCCTGCTGGTGTTCGGTCTCACCGTGACCTTCGCGGTGGTCGACTGGACGATGTCGGTCAACCCGCACTGGTTCTCGACCATGTGGGGGCTGCTCTACGTGGTGGGCTGGGGCCTCTCGGCGCTGGCGTTCGCCATCTTCATCCTGGCCCGCCTGTCGAAGGAAGGCCCGATGAACCACGTGGTGAACCCGTCGCACTTCCACGACCTCGGCAAGTTCCTGTTCGCCTTCATCATGCTGTGGGCGTACCTGTCGTTCTCGCAGTTCATCATCATCTACTCGGCCAACACGCAGGAAGAGATCCCGCACTACTGGGTGCGCTCGCAGCACGGCTGGCAGTGGATCGGCTGGACGCTCGTGATCTTCCACTTCATCCTGCCCTACGTGCTGCTACTGGCCCGCGACATCAAGCGCGACTGGAGCCGCGTGAGCAAGATCGCGCTCTGGATCGTCGGCATCCGCGTGGTCGACTACTACTGGCACGTGGCGCCTGAGTTCCACAACGACGGCCTGTCGCTGGGCCTCATCGACGTCGCGCTGCCCATCGCGCTCGGCGGCATCTTCGTGATGCTGTTCGCGATGCAGCTCAAGGGCCGTCCGCTGCTCCCCCTGCAGGATGAGGGGCTGGCGAAGGCGCTCACGCACCACACGCACTAGAACGGGGGCCCGGGACTCGGGGCCCGGGGCTCGGGAAGAACAGATATGTCGAACGACGCGGATCTCGAATACGGACCGACGCCTCCAGGGGCGGAGTACGAGCACACGGACATCGATCCCGGTATCGGCTACCGGTTCGGGCTGTGGCTCGCCGTCTCCATGGCGATCAGCGCCGCCATCGTCTACGGCACCTACGCGTTCCTCGAACGCCGCGGTGACGCGGCGGATGCGGCCTCCCGGCGCTTCCCGCTCGCGCAGGGCGTGTCGCAGGAGCCGCCGGCACCGCGGCTGCAGAACCAGCCCTTCAAGGACGTCATGCAGCTCAAGGCGGAACAGCGCGCGCAGCTCACGAGCTACGGCTGGGTGGACAAGGCCAACGGCGTCGTCCGCATTCCGATCGATCGCGCCATGGCCCTCACGCTCGAGCGCGGCCTTCCGGCGCGTGAAGGCGGTTCGGCGGCGCCCACGATGGTCGTGCAGGATTCCTCGGCCGGCCGCACCTCGGCTCCCCGGTAAGCAGACATCATGAAGACCTTCACCCGATACGTGCTCGCGCCCGCGGCTCTTGCCGTGATGGCCGGCGTGTCGGTGCTCGCCCAGGCCGATGCGCCCGGTCTCCGGCCGGCGGCCGGGCAGCCGGCGAACGCGATGCCGCAGGCGCTGCAGCAGGTGAAGTTCGACCAGCGGCTCGACAGCCAGCTGCCGCTCGATGCCACGTTCAAGGACGACACCGGCAGGACGGTGCGTCTCGGCGACTACTTCGGCGGCGAACGGCCGGTCGTGCTGGCCTTCGTCTACTACGAGTGCCCGATGCTCTGTAACCAGATCCTGAACGGTCTGGTGAGCGGGGTCGGCGTGCTCGACCAGACGGTGGGCACCGACTTCGACGTGGTCGCCATCAGCTTCGACGCGCGCGAAACGCCGACGCAGGCCGCCGCCAAGAAGGCCACCTACCTCGATCGCTACCAGCGCCCCGGCAGCGAGCGCGGCTGGCACTTCCTCACCGGTGACGAAGCGACGATCAAGCGCGTCACCGACACGGCCGGCTTCCAGTTCGCCTGGGACGCCGCCTCGCAGCAGTTCGCGCACGCGAGCGGCATCATCGTCACAACGCCCGGAGGGAAACTGTCACGTTATCTCTTCGGGATCGAATATCCGCCGCGCGATCTGAAGTTCGCGCTGATGGAGTCGTCGGCGGGCAAGATCGGATCGGTGGTCGATCAGGTGTTGCTCTACTGCTATCACTACGAGCCCGCCACGGGGTCCTACAGCCTCGTGGCCATGAACGCCGTCAGGATGGGCGGCGTCGTCACCATGGTGGCACTCCTCGGGTTCGTCGCGATTTCGCTCAGGCGCGATAACCGCGTCCAGGCTGGGCACTAGGTCCTTATGGGTGGTATTCCGCTGTTTCCAGAGGCCGCATCGTCCTTCGCTCCGGAGGTCGACGCGCTCTATCTCTTCATCGTTGCCGTCTCGGCGTTCTTCACGGTGGCCGTTTCGGCGGCTGTCGTGTTCTTCGCCTTCCGGTACCGCCGCAAACATCCGGAGGAAATCGGCGCACACATCGAGGGGTCGCTGCCCCTCGAGCTGCTGTGGTCGATCATTCCGACCATCATCGCGATGGTGATGTTCGCGTGGGGCGCCAAGCTGTTCTACGAAATCCGCCGGGCCCCGGCCGAGAGCCTGCAGATCTACGCCGTCGGCAAGCAGTGGATGTGGAAGTTCCAGCACACCGGCGGCCAGCGCGAGATCAACGAGCTGCACGTGCCGGTGGGCCGCCCGATCAAGGTGCTCGTCACCTCGGAAGACGTGCTGCACGACCTCTACTTCCCGTCGTTCCGCACGAAGATCGACGCCATCCCCGGCCGCTACCAGCCGCTGTGGTTCGAGGCGACGAAGCCCGGCCGCTACCACATCTTCTGTGCCGAGTACTGCGGCACGAAGCACTCCGGGATGATCGGCACCGTCATCGTGATGGAGCCGCAGCAGTATCAGGACTGGCTGGCCGGCGGCGGCAGCGAAGGCACGATGGCCGAACGCGGCGCCAAGCTCTTCAACGACCTGGCCTGCAACACCTGCCATCTCGACAGCGGCCAGGGCCGCGGCCCGTCGCTCAAGGACATCGTCGGGAAGTCCGTGGAACTCGCTGGCGGCCAGACGGCCATCGTCGACGAGGCCTACCTGCGTGAGTCGATCCTGAACTCGCAGGCCAAGATCGTGAAGGGCTTCACGCCCCTGATGCCGACCTTCCAGGGTCTGGTCAGCGAAGAGGGTCTCGCGGCGCTCATCGAACACATCAAGTCGCTGTCGCCACAGGCGGCCGCAAACGCGCCGGCGCCCGTGCCGGCGGCGGCCCCCTCAACCAGCACGCCAGCCGCGCCGGCGCAGGGCGCGCGAAGGTAAGCCATGGAAACGCCCGTCTACCCAGCGCAGAACTACCTGTCGAACGGCCACGGCCTCAAGTCGTGGCTGCTCACGAAGGACCACAAGCGGATCGCGATCCTCTACCTGATCTCGATCTCGGCGTTCTTCTTCCTCGGCGGTCTGTTCGCCGTGGGTATCCGGCTCGAACTGACGACGCCGCAGGGCGACCTGTTCCAGCCCGACACCTACAACAAGTTCTTCACGCTGCACGGCGTGATCATGGTGTTCTTCTTCCTGATCCCGTCGGTGCCGGCAGTGCTCGGCAACTTCCTGATTCCGCCGATGGTCGGCGCGAAAGACCTGGCGTTCCCGCGCATCAACCTGCTCAGCTGGTACATCTACGTCGTCGGCGGCATCTTCACGCTGTTCGCCATCGTGGCCGGCGGCGTCGACACGGGCTGGACGTTCTACACCCCGTACAGCGCCGCGTCGTCGAGCACCAACGTCGTGCCGACCGCGCTCGGCGTCTTCATCTCGGGGTTCTCCTCGATTCTGACGGGTCTGAACTTCATCGTCACCATCCACCGCATGCGGGCACCCGGCCTGCACTGGTTCAAGCTGCCGCTCTTCGTGTGGGCGCACTACGCGACCAGCCTCATCCAGGTGCTCGGCACGCCGGTCGTCGCCATCACCATCGTGATGGTCTTCGCGGAACGCGCCTTCGGCTTCGGCATCTTCGACCCGCAGCGCGGCGGCGACCCGGTGCTGTTCCAGCACCTCTTCTGGTTCTACTCGCACCCGGCCGTCTACATCATGATCCTGCCGGCGCTCGGCGTCATCAGCGAGATCGTCTCGACCTTCTCGCGCAAGCGCATCTTCGGCTACAGCTTCGTGGCGTTCTCGTCGCTGGCCATCGCCGTGTTCGGCTTCATCGTGTGGGCGCACCACATGTTCGTCTCCGGCATCACGGTCTACGCCGCGATGGTCTTCTCGTTCCTGAGCTTCTCGGTGGCGATTCCCTCCGCCGTGAAGGTCTTCAACTGGTCGGCCACACTGCACCGCGGCTCGCTCAGCTTCGAAGCGCCGATGCTCTACGTCTACGGCTTCTTCGGCCTGTTCCTCATCGGCGGTCTGACCGGCCTCTTCCTGGCCACGCTCGGCACCGACGTCCACCTGCACGACACCTACTTCGTCGTGGCGCACTTCCACTACATCATGGTCGGCGGCGCCATCATGGGCTACCTCGGCGGCATCCACTTCTGGTGGCCGAAGATGGTCGGCCGGATGTATTCCGAGTTCTGGTCGCGGATCAGCGCCATCCTGGTCTTCGTCGGCTTCAACCTTACGTTCTTCCCCCAGTTCGTGCTCGGCTACATGGGCATGCCGCGGCGCTACCACATGTATCCGGACGAGTTCCAGGTGCTGAACGTGCTGTCGTCGGGCGGCGCCGCGGTGCTCGGCCTCGGCTACATCCTGCCGGTGCTCTACCTCCTCTACTCGCTGAAGTACGGCGAGGTGGCGGGCAACAACCCGTGGGGTGCCTCGGGTCTCGAGTGGCGCACGCAGTCGCCGCCGCTCACCGAAAACTTCCTCGAAGTGCCTACGGACATTCCTGAAGCGTACGAATACACGCCGAAGGTCATACGGGAGGCCAAGCTTGTCTAACGGCATCGCACACGCCGAAGGGGCCTCGTCCATGCACGGCCACGATCACGCGCATCATCCCGCGCTGCAGCACCACTTCAGCACGATGTCCCAGCAGCGCGAAGCTGGGGTGCTCGGCATGTGGGTGTTCCTGCTCACCGAAGTGCTCTTCTTCGGCGGGCTGTTCATCACCTACACGCTCTACCGGATGTGGTACTACGATGCGTTCGCGCTGGCGAGCAAGTCGATTGAGATCGTACCCGGCCTCATCAACACCGTGGTGCTCATCGGCAGCTCGCTGACGATGGCGCTGTCGGTGCGCGCCGCACAGACCAACCAGCGCAAGGCGACGGTGAACTGGCTCATCGCCACCATCATCCTGGGCTCGGTGTTCCTCGGCATCAAGGTCTACGAGTACGCCCTCAAGTTCGAGCATCACCACGTGCCAGGGGCGAGCTTCGACTTCTACCACCACTCGGAGTCGATCGGCGAGCCGCTCAAGGAACCGGCCGGCGGCCTGACGATGGGCCGCGACCAGGTCCAGCGCACGACGCAGATCTTCTTCAGCCTCTACTTCGTGATGACCGGGCTGCACGCGCTCCACATGATCGTGGGCATCGTCATCCTGTTCATCATCGCGTGGATGGCTCACAAAGGCCGCTTCGACAGCGAGTACCACGCGCCGGTCGAGATGACCGGCCTGTACTGGCACTTCGTCGACATCGTGTGGATCTTCCTCTTCCCGCTGCTCTACCTGATCGAGCGGCACTGAGTACGACAGGAACACCATGTCTTCCGTTCACGTTTCGCCGCTCAGCACCTATCTCTCGATCTTCGCCGCGCTGATGGTGCTCTCGGCCATCACCGTCGGGGCCGCGTTCGTCAATCTCGGCGCGTTCAACCCGATCGTCGCCATGGCCATTGCCGGCCTCAAGGCCACGCTCGTCATCCTCTACTTCATGCACGTGAAGTACAGCAGCCGCCTGACCAAGCTGACCGTCGTGCTGAGCCTGTTCTTCGTCGCGATCCTCTTCGCGGAAACGCTCATGGACTACGCGACGCGCGGCTGGCTCAACTACACCCCGATGGGGCAGTAACCTGACCCGATGACCGCACCAGCGGCGCCGGCGCGGCGCCGGCCCTTCCTCACCGCCCGGTGGGAAAGCCTGGTGCTCCTCAACTACCCCTGCCGGCGCGAGTGGCTCGAGCCGCTCGTGCCGCACGGCACCGAACTCGACGCCTGGCAGGGCGAGACGCTCGTCAGCCTCGTCGGCTTCCTCTTCACCGACACCCGCCTCCTGGGTGTGCCGGTCCCCTTCCACCGCACGTTCGAAGAAGTGAACTTGCGGTTCTACGTCCGCCGCCCCGGGCCAGACGGCGTCATACGGCGCGCCGTCGTGTTCATCCGCGAGCTGGTGCCTCGCGTCGCCATCGCGTGGACGGCCCGTGCCATCTACAACGAGCCCTACCTCGCGCTGCCGATGTCACACGACATCGCACTCGACCCTGCCCGCGGCGGCCACGTGCGGTATGGCTGGCGCCACCGCGATGTCCGCTTCTCCCTCGCTGCCACCGTGACGGGCGCCGCCGCCGAGCTCACCCCGGGCTCCGAGGCCGAATTCATCACCGAGCACTACTGGGGCTACACCCGCCAGCGCGACGGCGGAACCCTCGAATACGAGGTCGTGCATCCGCCGTGGCGCGTCTGGACCGCGGCCGCTCACCACTTCGAGGGCGACGCGACCGCCCTCTACGGGCCCGGCTTCGCCGGCCTCCTGCGCACGCCGCCACGCTCGGCCTTCGCGGCCGTGGGCTCAGGCGTGGAGGTGCATATGGGGCAGCGAATTCAACGCTGACGTCGCACCGAGCGCTTGCGCTCAGCCCCGAGCCCCGAGCCCCGGGCCCTGCCGGGATGTGCCACAATCCCGAGCTATGAAGCGCTCGCTGGTACTCGTCGCCCTCGTCGCTCTGGTCTCGTGCAAAGCCGCGCCGCCGCCCACGCCCGCCGTCTCGCCCGAGATGGCCGCCTGGCAGACACGCGCCGCCGGTGTCACGATCGTGCGCGACGACTGGGGCATTCCGCACATCACGGGCAAGACCGACGCCGATGCCGTCTTCGGCCTGATGTACGCGCAGGCGGAAGACGACTTCAACCGCGTCGAGACCAACTTCATCAACGCGATGGGCCGCCTCGCCGAAGCCGAAGGCGAGAAGGAGATCTACCGCGACCTGCGGATGAAGCTCTTCATCGATCCCGTCGAGCTCAAGGCCGAATACGAGAAGGCGCCCGACTGGCTCAAGGCGCTCATGACCGCCTGGGCCGACGGCCTCAACTACTACCTGGCGACGCACCCCAACGTGAAGCCCCGCGTCATCACGAAGTTCGAGCCGTGGATGGCGCTCAGCTTCAGCGAAGGCAGCATCGGCGGCGACATCGAGAGTGTGTCGATCGCGCGCCTCGAAGCCTTCTACGGCAAGAACCCGGCGGCCCTGGCGCGCGTTGAAGCCGACCCGCGTTACATGGCCGTGCCGCCCGAACCCACCGGCTCGAACGGTTTCGCCGTTGCGCCCGCCAACACCACTGCCGGCAAGGCGCTGCTCTGGATCAACCCGCACACGTCGTTCTCGTTCCGCGAGGAAGCGCAGATGACGAGCAGCGAGGGGCTGAACGCCTACGGCGCGCTCACCTGGGGCCAGTTCTTCATCTACCAGGGCTTCAACGAGAAGGCCGGCTGGATGCACACGTCGAGCGGTGTCGACAACATCGACGAGTTCCTCGAGACCATCGTGCAGAAGGACGGCAAGGTCTTCTACAAGTACGGCGCCGAAGAGCGTGAAGCGACGATGAAGAAGATCACCGTCCCCTACAAGACCGCGAGCGGGATGGCGACGAAGGAGTTCACCACCTGGCGCACCCACCACGGACCGATCGTGCGCGAGCAGGACGGCAAGTGGGTGGCGGTGAGCCTGATGGAGCAGCCGCTCAAGGCACTGCAGCAGTCGTACGGACGCACCAAGACGAAGAACATCGCCGAGTACAAGCAGGTGATGGAGCTCCACACCAATTCGTCGAACGACACGCTCTACGCCGACGCCGACGGCAACATCGCCTACTTCCACTCGAACTTCGTGCCGAAGCGCAACCCGAAGCTCAACTGGGAAGAGCCGGTGGACGGCAGCGTGCCGGCCAACGACTGGCAGGGCGTCCATGCGGTCGACGACAGCCCGAGCGTGGAGAATCCGCCGAACGGCTGGGTCTACAACACGAACGACTGGCCCTTCATGGCCGCCGGCAAGTACAGCAAGAAGAAGAGCGACTTCCCCGCCTACTTCGACACCGCCGGTGAGAACCCGCGCGGCATCCACGCCATCCGCGTGCTCGACGGCAAGAAAGACTTCTCGATCGACGCCCTCATCGCTGCCGGCTTCGACACCGCGCAGCCCGAGTTCGACGTGCAGATCCCGCTGCTCCTCAAGGCGTGGGACCAGGCGCCGGCGTCGAATCCGCTGAAGGCGAAGCTGGCCGAGCCGATCGCCGCGCTCAAGGCGTGGGATCGCCGCTGGGCGGTGGATTCGGTGCCGCAGTCGCTCGCCATCTTCTGGGGCGAGGAGCTGTGGTCGAAGAGCAGCGATGCCGCGCGCAAGGCCGGCATCAGCGTGTATCAGCAGATGCGCACGAAGGCCACGCCGCAACAGCGTCTCGAGGCGCTGGCCGCGGCAGTGGACAAGCTCACGACGGATTTCGGCAAGTGGCAGACGCCGTGGGGTGAGATCAACCGCTTCCAGCGCATCTCGCCGGAGATCGTGCATCCCTACACCGACGACAAGCCGAGCACCCCGGTGGGCTTCGCCTCGGCGCGCTGGGGCTCACTGGCCTCCTTCGGCGCGCGGTCCTACAACGGCAGCAAGCGCATCTATGGCTCGAGCGGCAACAGCTTCGTCGCCGCCGTCGAGTTCGGCAAGGACGGCGTGCGCGCCCGCGCCATCACGGCGGGCGGCCTGAGCAGCGACATCACGTCGAAGCACTTCAACGATCAGGCCGAACGCTACGCCACCGGCAATCTGCGCGAGGTCTACTTCTACCCGAAGCAGCTCGAAGGACACACCGAGCGCACCTACAACCCCGGGAAGTAGCCCGGGATGGCTGTGCGACGGTGGGTGGCGGGCGCAACCGCGGCCCTGGGCATGACGCTGTGGCTCGGGCCGGCGGCAGCCGCGCAGACGGCGCTCGACGAACGGCAGCAGCACGTGGCCACGATCGTGACCGGCGAGATCGAGAAGCTCACCGGACCGGCCGGCCGCAACTGCGGCATCTACACGCTGCGCGGTGTGAACAGCCCCTCGCCGGTGAGCCGTCGTGAGGTGAGCGCGGCACTCCGATGCGTGCTCGCGGCGCAGCGGCGCGGCCAGGCGGCATGGGCGATCTGGCAGGTGCCGAACGTGGACGCCATCCTCTTCGATGGCATCGGCGCCAGCGCCGTGAGCGCCGTGCACACGGTGACGGGCCGCGGCAGCAACGCCGATGTCGAACTGACGCCGTGCCGCGAGCCGCGCGTCGCCCGGGACCTCACGATCGAGTGCGCTCATCACCGGCCGCTCACGCCCCGTGACGTCGCCAAGACGCTGCGCGGCCTGAAACGCGACGTCGAGCGCACGTCGGGCTTCGCGTGGGCCGCCGTGGCGCCACCGCCGCCATCGACTGGCGCCGGTGATCCAGTCGAGACGCTGACCGCGCAGGCGACGGCGACGCAGCGCGCAGTACATGCCGCCGGCGAGCCGCACTGGCCGCGGTGCCCGCACCATTTCGACCATCCGCTCACCTATCGCGATGGCTGGTGGTTCTGCGAACGCGATGCCGCGTTCATCGCGGCCGTGGGCCGCGTGTCGTCGGTCGTGCCGTGGGTGAAGCGGCGGCGATGAGCAGCGACCTGCTCTTCGACCGTTTCGGGCACATCGACATCTACCTGTTCGATCAGCTGCTGCGCGGCAGAATCGCGCCAGGCATGCGCGTCGTGGACATGGGCTGCGGCGCCGGGCGCAACCTCGTCTACCTGCTGCGCGAAGGCTACGACGTCCACGCCACCGACCGCGATCCCGCGGCGGTCGAGACGGTGCGCGCACTGGCCCGCTCGCTCGCGCCTCACCTGCCAGACGACCACTTCCGCGTCGAGGCCGTGGAGCAGTCCTCGTTTGGCAGCGCCATGTTCGACGTCGTCATCAGCAACGCCGTGCTGCACTTCGCCCGCGACGACGCCCACTTCGACGCGATGGTGAAGGAGATGTGGCGCCTGCTCAGGCCCGGCGGCCTCTTCTTCGCGCGCCTCGCCTCGTCGATCGGCATGGCCGATCGCATGCAGCCACTCGGTGACGGCCGTTCCCAGATGCCAGACGGCTCCGAGCGCTATCTCGTGGACGAACCGAAGCTGATGGCGACCACGTGGCGGCTCGGCGGCCGCCAGCTGGATCCGCTCAAGACGACGATCGTGCAGGACCAGCGCTGCATGACCACCTGGGTGCTCGAAAAGCCCGGCGCCACAGCCCCAAGTTCCTAGCCCCCCAGCCCCTAGCCCCCAGCCCCCAGCCCCTAGTAAGGGTAGACGCGTCCGTCCTTCGCGCGCACGCGCGGGAAGCTGTCGCCTGACGGGGCGCGGAAGTACCACGCCCAGCCTTCGCGCGGCAGGAAGATCATGTAGCCGGCGTAGAACGGCCGATCGCTGAAGCCGCGCCCGGTACGCGCCTTCGTCAGCAGGTCCGGCAGCCGCAGACTCGCCGGCGCCGGCGTGGCCGGTTCCTCGCGCGCGTTCGTCTCCATCAGCACGCGGACGGCGGTGCCCTGCACCTGCAGCATCATGCCGCTCGCCGTCGTGCTCTTCGTGCCGCCATCGGTTTCCTGCTTCCAGCGCAGCAGCCGCGCCGGCGAGTGGAAGCGGTAGCCGCTCGGCGTGTCGCCTGACAAATCCACGACCCCGGTGGACGACACGCGGCCCACGTCGATGCGCGTCAGCACCGCGTCTGGCGCCCAGGCATGTGCGATCGACATCGCCCACGGCAGCGCGGCCACCGGATCGAAGCTCGCGAATCCGCCCGGGGGCGGCGCCGTGTCCACGGCCTTCCACGCGTACTCGGTGAGCGTGTCGAGCTCGGTGAGCGCGAGCGGACGGTTGCGGTCGGCCACCCGCTGGCGCACGGCGTCGGTGGTCTCGCGCACGCGCGTCGTCACCTCGGTGGTGGCGCGGTAGGCCACGTACAGCCCCGCGGCCGTGGGCACGAGCACCACCGCCAGCACGATCGCCAGCACGGCTTTGCTGGCGCCGCGGCGCGGTCCGCCCACCTGCACCACGACCGGCGCGGCGTCGCAGGCCAGGTCGTTGATGTCGTGGCGCAGGCCGCAGAACCTGCAGACGATGGTGAGGTCGTCGTCGGAGGGGTCGCCGAGGGCGGCCCCGCATCCCGAACACCGGCGCGGAACAGGCATCACCACGACTAGCGGAATCGGCTAGAAGAAGTACGCGAACACGGCCAGACCCACGATGAGCAGGCCGAAGAACGACTTGGCCACGATGCCGAGCACGAAGCCGGCGATGCCGCCAAGGCCCGCCATCCCGGCCTTCCGCGCGTCGGGGTTGCGGGCGAACTCGAGGGCGAAGGCGCCGACGGCCGGTCCCAGGATGATGCCCGGCAGCCCGAACGGAATGCCGGCCAGCATGCCCACCGCCGCTCCGGCGACGCCCCACGCGGAGGCGCCGGCCTGGCGCGCGCCGAGGAGCGTGGCGACGTTGTCGGCGAGCGAGCCCACCACCGTGAGCACGAAGAGTCCGCCGAGCGACCACCAGCCGATGCGCGCGAAGCCGTCGGCCCAGGCCACGAGCGCCACGCCCGAGAAGATGATGCCGATGGCCGGCACGGCAGGGATGGCGAGCAGGCCGATGCCGAGCACCGTCACGAGCAGGCCGAAGATCAGGAGCACGATGTGCACGTGCTCATCATAGCGGCGCGTTCGTCATTCGGCGCGCATCGCCGCGACCGGGTCCACCTGCATGGCCCGCCACGCCGGCAGCATACTGCCGAGCAGCGTCGTTACCACGGCCACCATCCCTGCCCAGAGATAGGTGCCGACATCGGCCGCGCTGATGCCCACGAGCAGCGCCTGCACCGAACGGCTCGTCGCATAGGCCACGATCACCCCGGCGGCGACGCCGATCGCCGCGAGCCACGCCGCGCGCCTGACGACGAGCCCGAGCACCTGGCCGCGCGAGGCACCGAGCGCGATGCGCACGCCGATCTCCTGCGTACGCGCCGCCACCACATAGGCGAGCAGGCTGTGGATGCCCACGAGCGCGAGCAGCAGCGCCACGCCGGCATATGCGGCCAGCACCGAGACCTGCGTCGAGCGCGCCGCCATCTGCCGGTCGACCACGTCCGCCATCAGCTGCACGTCCGACACCGGCTGTCGCGGGTCGGCGCGCATGACCGCCGCGCGCACGGCCGGCACGATCGAGGCCGGCGTCGTCGACGCGCGCACCACGAGGTCTTTCGGGATGTAGAACGCCAGCCCGCCGTCGGCCACCTGTGGCGCAGGCAGGTAGACCTGCGGTTCGCTCTCGCGCTCGAGTCCGCGGACGCGCACGTCGCCGACCACGCCGACCACGACGCGTTCCTGGAGCGCGATCGAGAAGTGCCGGCCCAGCGGATCCTGCCCCGGCCAGTAGAGCTCGGCGAACGACCGGCTCACGACCGCCACGTACTGCGAGTCCTGCCGGTCGGTGTCGGCGACGTCGCGGCCGCGGACGAGCGGCACGCGCATCGTGGCGAAGTACCCCGGGGTGACGAAGCGCACGCTGGCGGCGCGTGCGTCTTCGGGCACGGTCGTGCCAGGCAGCAGCACCGGCCAGATGCCGCCGCCCATCACCATCGGGAGGAAGCTCGTGTAGGCGGCGCTCTCGACGCCGGGCGTCGCGCGCACCTCGTCGAGCACCTGCTGGTAGAACTGCGTGCGCGCCGTCACCGCCTCGTACTGCGGCAGCGGCAGCGCTGTGCGCGCCGTGACCACGCCGCGCGGGTCGAATCCCGGGTCGATCGCCTGCACCTGCCACAGCGCCTTCAGGAAGAGTCCCACCGTGACGAGCAGCACGATCGTGGCGGCGACTTCGCTCACGACGAAGAGCCCGCGCAGCCGCTCGGTGCCGCGCGTGCCGAACACACGCGCGCCGTGCCGCAGCTCGCCGCCGGACGCGCGCGCGATGCGCCACGCCGGCACGAGGCCGAAGCCGAGGCCGGTCGAGAGCGTGGCCAGCGCGGCCAGTCCCAGCATGCGCAGGTCGGCGCGAGGCGCTTCGGCGATGGGCAGCGTCGTGGGCACGAGTGCTGCCGCCACCGGCACGGCGGCCATCGCCAGCCCGGCCCCGACAACGCCTCCGAGCGCGGCCAGCGCCAGGCTTTCCGTGAGCACCTGCCGGGCCAGCCGCCGCGGACGCGCCCCCATCGCCAGGCGCACCGAGAGCTCGCGCTGACGCGCGACCGAGCGCGCCAGGAACAGGCTCGCCAGGTTGGCGCAGGCGATGAGCAGGACGGCCGCCGAGGCGCCGGCGAGCGCGAGCAGCATCGTGCGCGACTGCCGCGTCACCTCGTCGCGCAGCGCGATCACCGTGGCCCCGGTCTTGTCATTCGCCTCCGGAAATGCCCGCGCGAGCCCGGCCGCCACCGCGTTCAGGTCAGCGCGCGCCTGTGCGATCGTGACGCCGGGCCGCAGCCGCGCCACCACGCGCAGATACACGTTCGCGCGGTCGTCGAGTTCGTCCGGCGTGAAGCGCAGCGGCAGCCAGAGATCGACGTCCCGCGTCGGGAACTCGAACCACGCGGGCATCACGCCCACGACGACATGCGCCGTGCCGTTCAGCATGAGCGTCGCGCCGAGCACATCGCGTGACGCCGCGAACGTCGAGCGCCACACGTGATCGCTCAGCACGACCGTTGGCGCCGCCGCCGGCTCCCCGTCGGCCGCGAAGAGCGCGCGGCCGAGCGCGGCGCCCACGCCGAGTGTCTCGAACAGCGTCGCGCTCACCTGCGCCGTGTCGAGACGCAGCGCCCCGCCTGGTGTCATGGCGTTCGCCGACGAGGCGGCGTAGGCGCTCATCGACTGGAACGACGACGACTGCGCGCGCCAGTCCTCGAAGTTGCCGGGCGAGAGTTCCATCCGCGAGTAGCCCCGCGATGTCTGGTCCTGCCACAGCTTCACGAGTGCGTCGGGCGCCGCGAACGGCAGCGGGCGCAGCAGCACGTGGTCGGCCAGCGAGAAGGCGGCCGTCGCCGCGCCCACGCCGAGGGCGGTCACGATGACGACACTCGTGGCAAAGCCCGGCGCGCGCCTGGCGCTGCGCCACACGTCCCGGAGGTCGAGCGCCGTGGCGTCGAGGTGTGCCCTCAAGGCATTCCACACCAGATCGGCGAGGGCCGTGGCCAGCACGACGACCGCGCCCATGCCACGGGCGCGCGCGAGGTCGCGTCGCAGCAGTGCCGTCATCTCGGCGCCGTGCGCCTCGCGCATCGCCGACGGCAGCAGGTGGAGGAGCAGGTGCCAGAGCGGCATCACGCCGACCTCGGGGCGAGGCCGCAGGTGCGGGCAATCCGCACGAGCGCCTGAAGACGCTGTGCTTCGGCGCGCGCGACCTCACGGCCGAAGGCGGTGATCCGGTAGTAGCGGCGGCGTTCGTCGTCGAGGTCCGGCGCCGGCCGCTCGGCCGTCTCTTCGATGAGCTGCAGCTCGACCATCTTCTGGATCGAGCGATACAGCGTGCCGGCCGAGAGCGTCATCGCGCCGTCCGTGCGGGCCGCCACCTCCTGGATGATGGCGTAGCCGTGGCGGTCCTGGTCGGCCACGGCCAGCAGGATGTGGAAGGTCGCCGGAGGCAACGGAAGCAGGGAATCCGGGGTGGGATCGTCGGGCGCCAATGTATCCATGTTGGATATAGCCGATGCGGCTAGAGACGGAGCGGCAGGCGGAAAGGTTCAGCGTCTCCCCCGACGTGAGCCGCGGCGTCGCCCGTCTGCGCACTACCCGGTGGAGCGACGAATCATGCGAATCATCAACACGGTCGTGGTGGCGCTCGGGATCGTGTGCGCCGCTGGCGGGCCCGCGGCGGCACAGCCGGCGGCCTCGCGTGGGGCGGCCACGGCTCCGTCAGCGCCGGCGCAGACTCAGGGGACGCCGCCGGGAATGGTGCTCGAAGGCGCGGCCGGCTGGGCCGGCTTCGGCGACGAAGGTATCATTCACCACACGCTCATCGGCGCCGCCTGGCGCGGCTACGTGACGCGGCGCATCAGCCTCGGGCCCGAGCTCCAGTTCATGGCGGGGCCGGGATCCGACCGCGACCTCATCCTCACGGGCAATGTCATGGTGGACCTACTCGCACGCACCGCCGATCGGCCACGGCCCACGACGCCATATGTCGTGCTCGGCGGCGGCCTGTTCCGGCACTCGAACCGCTTCCCGGCCGGCACGTTTACGTCGACCGAAGGCGCGTTCACGGTCGGCGTCGGGCTCCGCGCGTGGGTGAACGAGCGGGTCTACGTGGCCACTGACGCGCGCCTCGGCTGGGAGCCGCACCTGCGCGTGGCCGCGCTCGTCGGGGTGGCCCTCAAGTGACGCGCGATCTTGCGAGCGCGTCGGAGATCGCGCGGTCGGTGGCGTCGCGCGGGCGCTGCGCCGTCGAAGTGACCGAAGACGCGCTCGCGCGCGTGGCGGCGCGCAACGGCGAGCTGAACGCGGTGGTCACGCTCAACCCGCGCGCGCTCGACGAGGCCCGGGCCATCGACGCGCGGCTCGCCGGCGGCGACACGGTGGGGCCGCTGGCCGGTGTGCCCGTGGGCATCAAGGACATCACGCCGGTGGCGGGCCTGCGCACGACCTACGGCTCGCCCATCTACGCGGACCACGTGCCCGAGGCCGACGCGGTCGTGGTCGAGCGGCTGCGCCGCGCCGGCGCGGTCATCATCGGCAAGACCAACACGCCCGAGTTCGCCGCGGGCGCCAACACCTGGAACACGGTGTTCGGCGCCACGCGCAATCCGTGGAATCCGGCGCTGACCTCCGGCGGCTCGACCGGCGGCGGCGCGGCGGCACTCGCCACCGGCATGATCGCACTCGCCGACGGCACCGACCTCGGCGGCTCGCTGCGCATTCCGGCGGCGTTCTGCGGCATCGTCGGCCTGCGGCCATCGCCAGGCCTCGTGCCGCAGCATCCGGTGGACTGGGTGTGGGACACGATCTCGGTGGCCGGTCCGATGGGGCGCACGGTGGAAGACGTGGCGCGGATGCTCCAGGTCATCGCCGGCGCCTCGCCCGGCGCGCCCCTCGGCCAGAGCCTGCGCGGACGCGACTTCGTGGCCGCCGCCACACGCGCGCTCGGTCCCGGCGTGCGTGTGGGCTACTGCGCGGACGTGGCGCGCATCGGTGTGGACGCGTCGATCGAGGCTACCTGCCGCGCCGCCGCGTTCGCACTTGCGGATGGCGGCACCGACGTCCGCGAGATCGCCTGCGACCTGAGCGGCTGGCGCGACACCTTCCTCACGCTGCGCGCCGAGTGGTTCCTCGCCGGCATGGCCGGACGTATGGACCGCATGGAGGACTTCGGCGTCAACGTCCGCGCCAACGTGGAGGCCGGACTCGCGCTCGATTCGCGCGCCCTCGGCGCTGCGCATCACGCCCGCGGTCAGCTCTGGCAGACCATGCGCGAGCTCTTCTCGCGCGTGGATTACCTGGTGACGCCGACGACGGCCGTGCCGCCCTTCCCGGTCGAGCAGAACTACCCCACCGAAGTGGCCGGCCGGCCGATGCGCACCTACGTGGACTGGTTCGCGCCCACGTTCCTGCTGAGTCTCACCGGCCTGCCGATCGCGTCGGTGCCGTGCGGCCTCGACGCGCGCGGCCTCCCCGTGGGCCTGCAGATCGTCGGACGTCCGCAGGACGAAGAGGCCGTGCTCGCGCTGGCGGCGGCCGTCGAGCGCCAGTCGTCGCGCTACTTCGCGCGGCCCTTGTAGCCTTCGGTCAGCACGCGCACCTTGAAGGCGGCGCCGCGGCCCACGATGTAGAGCGTCTTCTTGTCGGCGCCGGCAAACGCGATGTTCTGCGGCGCCAGCGACACCGGAATCGCGCCGAGCGTCTCGCCCTTCGCGCTGAACACTTCGATGCCGGCCGCGGTGGCGGCGTAGACGCGGTTCTGCGCGTCGATGGCAAGCCCGTCGGCGCCGCTGTTGAAGGCGCCGGCCGGCGTCGTCGTGACCTTGCCGTACTTCGCGAAGTTGCGGCGCGGGCCGAGCGTGCCGTCGGCCTTCACGTCATAGGCGAGCAGATACTCGCCGGCGGTGTTGTTCACGTAGAGCGTCTTCTCGTCGGCGCTCAGCATGATGCCGTTCGGGCGTTCGATGCCCTCGGCGACGCGCGACACCTTGCCGGCCGGCGACACGTAGTACACCGCGGGCGTGAGGGCCGGCACCGGCGGCGGCTGGCCGGGCGTGGCGTTCGGACCGGGCTCCGAGAAGTAGATGCCGCCGTTCTTCGCCACCACGAGATCGTTCGGGCGGCCGTAGGGCTTGCCCTCGAAGTTGTCGGTAATCGTCGTGACGGCGTCCTTCGGATGGATGACGCCGATGCGCGCCTGGCCGGGGGTGGTCTGCACCGAGATGAGGCGGCCTTTCGCATCGAAGCCGAGGCCGTTCGAGCCGTTCGTGTTCTCGAGGAACACCGACGTCGCGTTCGTGTCCTTGTCGATGCGCGTGATGCGGTTGGCCTGGGTTTCCGTGAAGATGAGGCTGCCATCGGGCAGCCCCACGGGACCTTCGGTGCCGGTGAATCCCGCCTTGATGAACTCCACCTTCGTGCCCGCCGCCACGACGCCCGGAATCGCCGTGGCCACGGTGTCGGTGGGCGCGGGCGGCGCGGCAGGCTGCGCCGCCGTCGGCGCGAACCCCAGGACGGTCAGCGCGAGTGTGAAGAAGCACGCGGTCATCGGTCGTCGTGTCATGTGGCGATCTCCCGTCGCGGCCAGAAGGCGGCCGTGTCTCAGCGGGGTGGCGTCATGATGACTCTGGTCCACGTCCAGACGCCCCCTCCCGCTGCATTATGGCGCTACTGGGGACTGTCCCCATTCAAGGCGGGGGCAGACTACTGGCAGTTCTTGCCCGTGCCAGCCAACGACGTCTGGCGCACAGAGGAATGGGGTCTGACCCCAGGCGGGCGCCAGGCGGGCGGGCAAAGAAAAACCGCCGGCCGGGCGCGAGCCCGACCGGCGGCGGTGTGTCGTGCGCGGGTGACCGCGGAGCTTACCGGAACAGGTAGCGGAGACCGCCCCAGAACTGGTAGTTGCTGTCGATGTCGCTCGCCCGGCGGAGCAGCACGCGGCCTTCGGTCACGAAGAACAGCGTGCGCTGGTCGTCGCCCTTCCACAGCGGCAGGCCGAAGTGCACGAGCGCGGTGGGGGTGATGAAGTCGCTGTGGGTGATGTCCCACAGGCCGAGGCCCGTGCCCACGTAGGCGCGGTTGCTGAAGCGCTTGTTGATTTCAGCATCCACGAAGAGGCTCGACCGATCCGCCTCGTCGGTATTGAACGCGTAGCCGACGGCCGGCGCGAACACCCAGTTGTTCTTGAGCGCCTTCTCGATGCCGACCTTGCCGCCGAACAGCGGATCGCAGAAGCCGGGCAGGAACGCCGTGCCGAGTCCGGCCGGGTCGTTCTCGTCGTACTGCCGGCGCTGCTTGCCGCCGAAGGCCGCCACGAACGGACGGATGGAGAGCTCACGCTCTTCGGCGAGCCGGGCTTCTTCGGCCTTGCGGGCTTCTTCGGCCTTGCGCGCTTCCTCGGCCTTGCGGGCTTCCTCGGCGCGGCGGGCCTCTTCGGCCTTGCGGGCTTCTTCGGCCTTGCGGGCTTCCTCGGCCTTACGGGCCTCTTCGGCGCGGCGGGCTTCCTCGGCCTTGCGGGCCGCGGCGGCGCGCTCTTCTTCGGCACGGCGGGCGGCGGCCGCTTCGGCATCGCGGCGGGCCTGTTCGCGGCTCGGCTCACGCGAGACGAGCGAGAGGTTGCCGCAGTCCTGCGGGATGACGAACGTGTAGGTTTCCTTCAGGTCGTCGATGACGAACTCGAAACCGGCAAACGGCTTGGCGCCTTCCCAGCGCACGAGGCGCAGGATGTCGGCGCGGGTGCCGCCGCGGCGCAGCGCCATCCACTGGAGGTTGCTGCCCGGCGCCATCGTCACCTCGCGCACGGCGCCATCGGCGATGGCCTTCTTCACCTCGGCTTCGAGGTGGGACAGCTCGGCGATCTTGAGGACGGTCGTGATGTCGCGCTGCGTACGCGGCCGCGCGAACGTCTTCTGCAGGTTCTGGATGTTGCGCACGGCCGGCGTGAAGCGCGACGCGCCGCCGAGCCTGCGGGCGACGTGCACCTTGTCGGAGGACGCCTGGGCAAATGTCTCCGCGGGCAGACCGAAGGTCACGAACCCCAGGAGGGCGGCGAGACAAACGGCGTGCACGCGAGCATGGACATGAATCTTCATGACACCTCGCTGTCGAATACGGGTTGGCAGCCATGCTGGGGACACGGCCGCTGTCTCCATTATAGACACAAGGCGTGTGGCGAAGTCACTCCGGCCACCGGGGTCCCCCTCTCCAACGCCACGGCCGGGGCCATCCCAGCCAGGCAATCCGCTACACTTCCCCATCCTCGGAGGTTCCGCCGATGCGTGCGACAACAGCGCTCTCTGCTCTGGTGATGGTTTTCGGGCTCACGATGAGCCCACACGCGCAGGCGCCGGCGCCCGCGGCGGCGCCCGATCCGGTGCGCACGCTCGTCTCGCGCCTCGAGCTCGAGCGCTACAAGGCCACCATCAAGGGCCTCACGCAGTTCGGCGATCGCCGGCAGGGCACCGAACGCAACCGCAAAGCGGTCGACTGGATCGAGGCACAGCTCAAGAGCTACGGCTGCCCCACCGAGCGCCTCAAGTACGACTTCAACCCCCCGCCCCCGGCGCCGCCGGCGGCCAACGCCGGGCCGCGTCCCGCGCCCAACCCGAACGCCCGCGCGGTGGGCGGCGGACGTCCGCGCGGCAACCGCGCCCGCACCGGCGTGAACAACGATCCCATGCGTCAGCCCGATGAGCGGCTGCGCGCGCTCAACAGCGAGCCGGCGAAGAACGGCCCGCGCGAACTCGTCTACTGCACCAAGGTGGGCACGTCGCGTCCCGACGAGATGTACATCATCGGCGCGCACATGGACGGCCACGGCTGGGGCGAAGCGGCGAACGACGACGGCTCGGGCACGGCACTCGTGATGGAACTCGCGCGCATCTTCTCGATGCCGGATGTCACGACCGAGCGAACGATCCGCTTCGCGCTCTGGAACAACGAGGAAACCGGCCTGAACGGGGCCGCGGCCTACGTGGCCCAGCGCAAGGAACTCCAGGGCAAGGAAGATCCGCCGGGCTCGGGGAAGTACCCCGAGCCGCGCTGGCTCGGCATGATCCAGCACGACATGATGCTCTTCGATCACGGCGCGCCGCGCGCCGATGGCACGGTGAGTCCCGAGCAGCGTCCCGAAGCCGACGTGAACATCGAGTTCCAGAGCGCCTCGCGAATGGCGGCCGACTCGCAGAAGCTCGCCTGGTTCCTGCACGCCGCCAACGCCGAGTACGCGACGGACTACCCCGCCCAGGTCGGGCCGCACATGACGAACACCGACTCGACGCCGTTCATGAACGATGTCGCGTCGGTGAGCCTGCGGGAGAACGAACGTGGCGTCCACATCGGTAGTGGCTGGGATCCGCACTGGCACCAGCCCACCGACGTCTACGCCACGTTCTCCGACAAGGACTTCATGCTCGGCCTGAACGCCGCGCAGACGACGCTGTCGGGCGTCGCGCAGCTGACCGGCGCGAAGATGCGCAAGTAGCGCGACCGCTACCGCTCGCGCCGCCCGCCGACGCGCCGGGCTTCCACGATGACGCCAGCGCTCGTGCACGTCCAGTAGATGTTGCCGTTGCGGGCGACGGCGACGTCGGTGGGGTCGGGATCGCCTTCGTTGATCGAGCGGACGGCACCGGTGCGCAGGTTCATCGCGCGCACGCGGTTCTTCCCGCCCTGCGACCCGGCAACACCCGGCGTGGGCACTTCGGTGAAGACCAGCATCTCGCCCTTGTGATCGAGCGCGATGCCGGTGGGCGACGCGAGCCCGGTCAGCAGGGGGCCACGACGCCGGTGTCGATCGAGCGCTTCAGGATGACGCCGGCCGACTTGCAGGTCCAGTACAGGTCACCACGGCGGGACACGACGACGTCCACCGGCTCGGGTTCGCCGGCATTGATCACGAACTTGCCGAAGCCGTGGATCACGGAGACGTTGTTGCGGCCGCCATCAGTGCCCGGCACGCCTGGCGTCGGCACCTGCGTGAAGACCACCGTGTTGCGGCGGAAGATCGTGATGCCCGACGGCCGGTCGAGGTTCGACGCGAAGAGCGACACGCCCCCTTCTTCCATGAGTCGCAGGATCACGCCGGCGGATTTGCAGGTCCAGTAGACGTCGCCGTCAGACCCGATCGCGAGATTGGTGGGCTCGGGCTCGCCGGTCGTGATGTTCTCGATCTCGCCGCTCTCGAGGTCGAGACGCGACACGCGGTTCTGTCCGCCCGCCACGCCCGGCGTCGGCAGTTCGGTGAAGTACAGCTCGTCGCTGCCGCGAATGGCGAGGCCCGTCGGTTTCTGCAGTCCGTCGGCGACCACTGACAGCGTGTAGCGGGGCGCCGGCGCCGGCGGCGCCACTCTCGAGGCCTGCTGAGCGGCAGCAGGCGACACGAATCCCAGGAACGCCACGATAGTGGCGCTGATGACAGTCTTCATGAGTTGTCCTCCTCAACGGCCGGCCTGAAGCGGCGGGCCGTGAGTAGGAACAACGCGCGCCCGCGGAAAGTTCCCGGTATGATGCGGCCGTGACCGACGAGCGGCGCGCCAGGTTCGACGCGGAAGCCGTCGTGCATCTGCGGGCGGTGTACAACGCCGCCTATCGCCTCACGCGCGACCCCGATCGCGCCAGGGACCTCACGCAGGACACGATGCTGCGTGCCTTTCGCGCCTTCGACACCTTCACCCCGGGAACCAATGCCCGAGCGTGGCTGTTGAAGATTGCCTACAGCGTCTTCATCAATCAGTACCATCACGAACGGCGCACGCCGGCCACGCAGTCGATCGAGGCGCTCGAAATGCAGCACGGATTCGAACCCGCGTCGCCGGCCGCGCCGATGCCCGATCCCTGGCAGCCGGACGGCTGGAGTGAGCCCGTCGTGCGCGAAGCACTCGAGGCCCTGCCAGAGGAGTTCCGTGCCACGGTGCTGCTCGTGGATGTCGAAGAGTTGAGCTACGAAGAAGCGGCGGCGGTGCTCGATTGCGCGGTCGGCACGGTGCGGTCACGCCTGTTCCGGGCGCGGCGACTGTTGGCGGCCGCCTTACGAAGCTACGCCATCGCCCATGGCCGCGCGGCGGCGAAGACGGAGGCGCGATGATTACCGCTCATCCGGGCGATCGTCTCGTCGACTTCGTCGATGGCCGGCTCGACGCGGCGAGTGCGGACGCCGTGCGCGCGCACCTCGCGGCCTGCGCCGACTGCCGGGCCGTAGAGACCGAGCTGCGGGCCGCCGTCGAGGCCACTGCGACGCTTCGCGATGAGGCGATCGAGATGCCCGCCGACCTGCTCGCGTCGGTCTCGCGCGCGCTCGACGCCGAGACCGTCCGCGCGGCCGTGCCGGCGCCGGTGGCGCGCATCCATCCGCTGCTCCGCGCGGTGGTGTCTGGTGCGGCCGTGGCCGCGCTCGTGCTGTTGTATCTGCAGGTGGGCACGCCACGACCGGCATCCGATCTGCCAACGCTTGTGGCGCGCGATCTCGCGGCCGTGGGCTCGCGTTCCCTGCCCTTCGCCGTGCAGGCCGGCGATGCCGCCACGCTCGAGCGGTACTTCGCGGAATCCACCGGCCCTCGCGTGCGCGTCATCGATCTCGCGATGATGCAGATCACGCTCGAAGGCGCCACGCGCCAGACGCTGGCGGGCCGCCCGAGCGCCCTCTACAGCTACCAGACGCCGTCCGGCGCACGGCTGGTCTGTCAGATGTACGAAGGACGGCTGACCGATCTGCCGCCGCCCGAGAGCGTCCGCGACGAGAACGGCTTCCACTTCCAGATCTACACGCGTGGCGGCGTCACCGTGGTGTTCTGGCAGGAGGGCGACCTCGTGTGCGTGCTCGCGTCGGAACTGCCGGCCGCCGAGGTGGTGGCACTGGCGGTGGCTAAAGCCATGGCGCCCGCGTAGGGCCGGGGGGATGTGTCCACTCCCCCGGAAGCCTGCGCGCCATTCGTCCCGCCGTCAGTCCCGCCGTCAGTCCCGCCGTTCGGTCAGGCAGCGCCTCGCCGCTGGCATCGCCATTGCTGACGCCGACGCCATGGCTCAGCATGTCATCCAGGCTGGCGTTCTTGCGTCCGTGGTTCTTGTTCTTGCCGCCGGCTGTGGCAGCGGCACGCCTACCGGTCCCACGGCCACGACGCCCCTGCCCTTGCTGCGCGAAACCGCGACGATGCGCGTGTACGCGGAGCCTGGCGACCAGGTCGATACCGACTGGCAGGAGAGCTACAACACCTGGGCGCTCGCACAACTCGGCCTGCAGCCGCCCCGGAAGGTGGAGTACCGGAAGTACGTGTCGCGCGACGCGATGGGCCGCTACACCGGCAACTTCAACACCAACGGCTTCGCCGAGCCTGCCGACTGGCGATTCCACACCATCTGGCCGCGCGACAACCACGAGATCGTGCACGTCTATACGGCGCTCTTCGGACGGCCATCGGACTTCTTCAATGAAGGCATCGCCGTCGCGTTCCAGACCGATCCCGCCGCCGGTGTGTTTACCGCGCGCTTCAACGGGCAGGACGTGCACGAGGCCTGCCGCGCGTCCCTGAGCGCCGGCCAGCTGCCGTTGCCGCTTGCCGGCTACGTCACCACGACGCCGTTTCGGAACATCCAGGATCAGGTGCTGAGCTACCGCTACGCCGGATCGTTCGTGCGATTCCTCATCGAACAGCAGGGCCTGCCGGCCGTCGTCGAGTTCTTCAGGCAGGCCGGCGGCCGCGACGAGTCGCTGGCGGTCATCCGCACCCGCACCCAGAGCGTCTTCGGACGCAGCCTCGAAGACCTCGAGGCTGCCTGGCTGGCCATGCTGCGCCGCTGACGCTACTTGATCGGCAGCTTCTCGCCCGGCAGCGCCGGCGTGTGCGCGGGCAGGCGCCGCGCCTTCGTCGCCTGTTCGAAGGCGTAGCCGAGGCCGATGAGCTTTCCTTCCGTGAACGCGCGACCCACGAATGAGATCCCCACCGGCAGGCGATCGGTCGTGAAGCCGGCCGGCACGATGAGGTCCGGGAAGCCCGAGAGATTCGCGAGGTTCGAGCCGCTGGCGGCGCCACCGCCGGGCACATCCGGCGGGGCGTTGATGAACTCCGGCCGGCGCGACGAGGTGGGATAGACGATCGCGTCGAGCGTGTTCGCCGTGAACGCGCCATCGAGGATCGCCTGCACGAGCGGCAGCCCGAAGTCGTGCACCGAGGCGTAGCGGGGGTCGGTCATCGTGCCGCTGGCCAGTTCGCGCTTGAAGAGGTTCCAGCGCGGCGCGTTCGGTCCGGCGCCATCGGGACGTGTCGAGACGAGCTTGTCCGATCGCTCGCTCATCTCGGCCAGCGTCTTCGGGAAGCCGGGCTTGAGCGTGGCGAGGTACTGCTGGATCTGCACCGGAAACTCCGGATAGCGGACGGCGGTGTAGAACTCGCCCTTCGCGTCGAGCAGCCACTTCGGAAAGCGCACGTCAACGATCGTGGCGCCGGCGGCGCGCATGGCGGCGAGCGAGGCTTCGATGACCCAGTCCACTTCCTGGTCCTGGCCGAGGAAGTCGCGCGCCACACCGATCCGCGCGCCCTTGAGCGCGCCCGCGTTCAGGTACTTCGTGTAGTCGGTCTCGAACTTCCCTTCGCTCTTCTTCGTGGCCGCATCCGCCGGGTCCACGCCCGTCATCACGCCGAGCGCCACGGCGATGTCGCTCACGCTGCGCGCCATCGGGCCGCCGGTGTCGAAGCTGAGCGCCAGCGGGATGATGCCGTCGCGGCTCAGCAGACCGAGCGTGGGCTTGAGGCCGACGATGCCGTTCGACGTGGAGGGCCCGCGCACTGAACCGCCGGTGTCGGTGCCGAGGCCAAGCGTGGCGTAGGCGGCGGCGATCGAGGCGCCGGTGCCGCCGGACGACCCCGACGGCGTGCGCAGCGGATCGTGCGGGTTGCGCGTCTGCCCGCCGAGCGAGCTGAAGGCACCGCCCGAGGCGAACTCCGACAGATTCACCTTGGCGAGGATGATGGCGCCGGCATCGCGCAGCTTCTTCACGACGAAGGCGTCGTCGGGCGGCACCGACCCTTCGAGCAGAATCGAGCCGCCGGTCGTGGGCAGGTCGAAGGTGTCGAAGTTGTCCTTGAGCACGACCGGAATGCCGTGCAGCAGCGACCGCTTCCCCTTCGCCTTGCGCTCGGCATCGAGCGCGCGCGCCTGCTCGAGCGCCTTCGGGTTGCGCGTCAGCACCGCGTTCAGCAGCGGGCCCTTGTCGTCGTAGGCGTCGATGCGGGCCAGGCTCAACTGCACGAGCTTCTCACTCGTCACCGTGCCGGCGTCCATCGCCGCCGCGAGCTGCTGGATGGTGGCGGCGTCGAGATCCACCGTCTGGGCCGAGGCCCCGGCCGCGTGCAGTACCAGCACGAGTGAAAGCGTGCGTGCGAGTCGCATGATCATTGAGAATCCTGTGCCTGCCCCGAATCGCGGTCCCCGAGCCCCAGGGATCCGGGTCCCGTCCCTGGATTCCTAGTCCCTAGTCCCTAGGTCCCTGTTCCCTGTTCCCTGTTCCCTGTTCTCTAGTGAAAGTGGCCGTGTTCCGGCGACCACACCTTGCCGGGCGCCGGTCCCGCCGAGGCCGACTCGCGGAACGACAGGACGCCGGCGGCAATCCCGCCGATGACGGCCGCCGCCACCACGACGAGCAGCACGTTGCTCGAGCGCGCGGCCGGGTTCTTGCCCTCGCAGCAGTTCTTGAACTTCTTGCCGCTGCCGCAGGCGCAGAGGTCGTTGCGTCCGACTTTCACGTGGGTCGCTGCCATGGGGTGCTCGCTTTCCGTCCGCCGGGCCCCGCGGCCGCGGGCAGACCCGCCGATCCTGTCGGGAACCGGGGCAGGAATCAAGGTCGATCCCGTCGTATGATTTCGGGCTATGACCTTTGCCATTGCCCGTCATGCCGTGTCCGCTCTGGTTGTCGCCGCCCTGTCCGTTGCGCCCGTCGTCGCGCAGACCGCCACGCAGGCCAAGCCGTTCGAACCCACCGTGGGTCAGGCCGGCAAGGACGTCGTGTGGGTGCCCACGCCGCAGCCGCTCGTCGAGAAGATGCTCGACATGGCGAAGATCGGCCCGCAGGACCTGCACTACGACCTGGGTTCGGGCGACGGCCGCACCGTGATCACCGCGGCGAAGCGCGGCGCGCGGTCGTTCGGCATCGAATACAACCCCGACATGGTGGAGCTGTCGAAGCGCAACGCTGCCGCCGCCAAGGTGGCGGCCGACCGCGCCACCTTCGTGCAGGCCGACCTCTTCGAGACCGACTTCTCGAAGGCCAACGTGGTCACGCTGTTCCTGCTGCCGTCGATCAACATGAAGCTGCGCGACAAGATCCTGGCGATGGCGCCCGGCACGCGCATCGTCGCCAACACCTTCACGATGGAAGACTGGCAGGCCGACCAGACCGAGACGGTGAGCGGCGACTGCGTGAGCTGGTGCACGGCGCTCCTGTGGATCGTGCCGGCGAAGGTCGAGGGCACGTGGCAGCTCGGCTCGAACACGCTGACCCTCACGCAGAAGTTCCAGATGCTCGAAGGCACGCTCGGCGGCGCGGCCATCACCGACGCGAAGATGAACGGCGCCGAGATCGCCTTCACCGCCAACGGCCAGCGCTACACCGGCCGCGTGGACGGCACGTCGATGAAGGGCACGGGCCCCGGCGGCGCGTTCACCGCCACCAAGAAGTAGCCGCGCTGCATATTGGGGTCAGACCCCATTCGGGACGGGGCCAGACTTTTCGAACTCGAGGTTCTATGCGCAGCATCGCGACACTCGTGGCGGCGTGCGGGCTTCTGATTTCCTCGTCGCCCGCGAGTGAGCGGCTGGCCGCGCAGGCCGGCGGCCAGTATCCGCATGCGTTCCCGCGCGCGGGGGTCACGCAGATCCTCGACAACGTCCGCGTCACGGTGTGGGAGGTCAACTGGCGGCACGGCGACAAGCAGCCCGTGCACCGCCACCTGTACGACATGGCCGGTGTGTATCTGCGCTATGGCCCGATCACGGTGACGGCGCTCGATGGCACCGAGAACAAGGGGGCCGAGTTCCCGGTGCCGCGGCCGTACTTCCAGCCGAAGGGCATCACGCACCGCGAGGAAGCGGTGACGCCCGGCGCGCCGGAGCGCCTGGCCATCATGGTGGACCTGAAGGAAGCGGCCACCGACATGATGTACATCGACGACCCGGAGCCGGCGGCCTACCCGCGCGAGGGCGCGAAGAACGTGCTCGAGAACCCGCGCGTCCGCATGTGGGACTACACGTGGACGGCGAACGGTCCGGCCGTGAAGCGGGTCTACCGCAACGACGTCGTGGAAGTCGTGGTCACGGGCGGCACGGTGAAGGTGACGGGCCCGGACGGCAAGGCCGAGACGCGCACGCTCGCGCCGAAACAGGCGCGCTACATCAATCGCGGCACCGTGCAGACCGAGCAGGGCGTGAGCGGCAGCCCGCGCGTCATCGCGATCGAGCTGAAGTAGCGCCGGCATCTAGAACGTCTTCCGTGCGACCCACTCGCGGTAGAGCGAGTCGGTCACGACGTAGCTCGCGCCGTCCTTCATCACGACGTCCTGCTTCACGAGCGCGGTGAGCGCCGCCTGCACGCTCGACGCTCCCGACAGGCGATGCCGCGTGCGCACGTCGGCCGAGAGCATCTCGCGGCCGTCTTCGAGCACGATGGCGCGCAGCGCCGCCCGCTGCGCCAGCGTGAGCCGCTGCCACGACTCCTCGAACACCGTGTGCTGCTCGCCGAGCAGACGCGTCAGTGTCGCGTGCAGGTCGTCGAGTGTCGCCGTGCGCCGGCCGGCCTCGTGCAGGTCGTCCCACGCCTCGTGCGCCAGACGCTGCACGTCGTAGGGCACGTTCCCGGCCAGGTCGACGATCGCGGCGCCGAGGCCGGCTTCCGCCTTGATGCCGCTGGCCTTGAAGCGCGCCTCGAGCCAGTCGCCGAAGACGTCCGGATCGATCTTCTGCAGGCGCACGACCGGCCCGGCCTTGTAGAAGGGCCGTTTCGGGCTGATCATCCGCTCCATGAGCGACGGCTCCGAGCCGGCGAACACGTAGCCGACGGCGCGCTGATCCTGCACGGCGGCCCTCAGGGCCTGCTCGGCGGTGTCGCCGTCGAACGCGGTGAGCGCCTGGAACTCGTCGAGCGCGATGGCCAGCTTCTGCTTCCGCTCGGCGGCGATCCGCGCCGGCAGCGCGAAGACTTCGGCGGCGAGGCGCGCGGTGTCGCGGGCGGTGCGCACCGCGGGGAAGGCCAGGCTGAAACCGGGCTCACCGGTGGCGGCGGTGTCGAAGCGCACTTCGGGACGCACGCCCGTCAGCAGCTCCGACGTCCAGCGGCGCAGCCGGCTCATCGGCGTGTCGGCGGCCACGAGCGCTCGCGCGTACGACTCGAGGAAGCCCACGTACGAACTCGACGCCGCCACCGTCACTTCCACCGTGAGCACGTTCTCGCGGGCCAGGCCGCGCAGCACGTCGCGCACGAGCGAGCTCTTGCCGTAGCGGCGCGGCGAGATGAGGAACACCTTCTGACCCGAGGCGAGGTCGCGGCGCAGGCGGTCGCGCTCCTGCTCGCGGTCGGCGAACGCCGCCGAGGTGACGATCTCGCCGTAGACGAACGGGTTGGTGGCAGCCATTACGTCAGTATACGTAATGATTACGTGATTCGACGTAACGTGGCGCGGCGGCCGCCGGTTCAGCAGCGCGGCAGCGTCGTCCGCTCGACGCTCAGGCCGAAGGCGGGCCGCAGGTACGTGCCGACCACGTTGCCGGCAAAGCCGCACGGCAGCCACAGCCAGCCGTGCAGGCTGCCCGATGCGATGCCGCTGAAGTAGGCGCCGATATTGCAGCCGTAGGCGATGCGCGCGCCGTAGCCGAGCAGCAGGCCGCCGGCCACTGCCGCCGCGAGCGAGCGCGCGGGAATCGACCACACCGGGCGGAAGCGGCCGGCAAGGAGCGCCGCCAGCAGCGCCCCGAGCACGATGCCGCCGTCCATCACCGAGGTGACGTCGCCGAACACGCTGCCGTCGAGTGCCGCGAGCTGTCCAGGCGAGGACCAGTACGGCCACGTCTCCACCGGCACGCCGATGGCGCGCGCGACCTTCGCGCCCCAGAGCGCGAA
>JALHON010000018.1 GCA_022842985.1 Acidobacteriota bacterium
CGCGGCAGCGCAGCGGCACGGCGAAGGCCGCGCCCGCCGCCCCGCGGACCCGCAGGTCGTGCCGCAGGTCCTGGCTGGCGAACTCGCGGCCGTGCGAGAGCACCCAGCGGCTCACGGCCGAAGCCGGAGCCGAGAGCGCCGCCGACATGCCACGCGAGGCCATCAGCCCCACCTGGCCGTCCATGTCGACCGCGTACACGGCGAGCGCCGGCGTGCGCAGCCACTGGGCCGCGCTCGTGACGATGAGCTCGCCGATTTCCTCGGGGTCGAGCGTCTCGTGCGCCGACCGCATGAGCGCGAGTTGCACATCAGGTCGGGCCAGTCGCGTCTTGAGGGAACGCTGCGACTGGCGGAGACGGGTCGCGAGGTCGGCGCGGGCAGCTGCTGAAGGTGGCATTGGCTTCAGCCGAGACTGGGGGAGTCTGGGGCGAATTCGGCCCGTTCCGGCACTTGTCTAGTGGCCCGACTATACCACAGCGCCTCGGCCGTCATCGGGGCGATTTCACGCCCCGGTGCCCCCCGCCGCACGGGGGTGTGGGAATCGGCACGCAACCTTGTTAGGATCGACGGTTCAAGGAACCTACCCATGACCACGCTCGACTGGATGCGGCGGCACCGTGGCTGGCTCAAATGGAGCCTGGCCGTCCTCATCATTCCGTTCGCTTTCTTCTTCGTGCCCAACAACAACGTCACCACGGCGGGCATCTCGCCCGATACCGTGCTGGCCGACGTCGAGGGGCAGAGCATCACCGTCGCCGAGTTCCAGCGCCGCTACAACGCCCAGCTCCAGCAGTACCGGAATGCGTACGGCGGCCAGATCAGCGAGCAGATGCTGCGCCAGCTCGGCATCGACCAGCAGATCCTGCAGTCGCTCGTCGACGAGCAGGCGATGGTGGCCGAGGCGCGGAAGCAGAACCTCACGGTGAGCGACATCGAGGTGCGGCAGCGCATCCTGTCGCTGCCGGCGTTCATGGAGAACGGCCAGTTCATCGGCGAGACGCGCTACCGCCAGCTGCTGTCGATGCAGAACCCGCCGCTCACCACCCGCGAGTTCGAGGAGCAGCTCCGCCAGGCCATCCTGGCAGAGAAGCTGCGCACCTCGGTCACCGGCTGGATGTCGGTGACCGATGCCGACGTGGCGCAGGAATTCCGGCAGCGCAACGAGAAGGTGAAGCTCGAGCTCGTGCCGCTCACCGCCGACTCGATGAAGAGCCAGGTCACGGTGACCGACGCCGACCTGCAGACGCGCTTCGACGCCAACAAGGAAACCTACCGCATCGGCGAGAAGCGCAAGGTGAAGTACGCGCTGCTCGAGGTCGAGAAGGTGCGCGAGACGGTGCAGGTGCCCGACGCCGATGTCGAGGCCTTCTACACGCAGAACAAGGCGCAGTACACGACCGAAGGCCGCGTGCGCGCCAGCCACATCCTGCTGAAGACCGAGGGCAAGGACGAAGCGGCCGTGAAGGCGAAGGCCGAAGCGGTGCTCGCCCAGGTCAAGGCGCCGGGCGCCGACTTCGCCGCGCTGGCCAAGGCCAACTCGGAAGACGAGGGCTCGGCCGTGAACGGCGGCGACCTGAACTACTTCGGCAAGGGGCAGATGGTGCCGGAGTTCGAGCAGGCCGCCTTCGGGCTCAAGGCCGGTGAGGTGAGCGGCCTCGTGAAGACCACGTTCGGCTTCCACATCATCAAGGTGATCGACAGCCAGCCCGAGACGTCGCGGCCGGTGGCCGAGGTGAAACCCGAGATCGTCGATCAGCTCAAGTGGCAGAAGGCCCAGCAGGAGGCCGAGCAGATCGCCAAGGCCATGGAAGCGGCCATCAAGTCGCCGGCCGACATGGAGAAGGTGGCGAAGGAACGCGGCGTGACGGTCGTGGAATCCCCGCTCTTCCTGCGCGACGAACCGATCGGCGAGCTCGGCGCGGCGCCCGACGTCGCCGCCCGTGCGTTCACGATGAAGGACGGCGAAATCACGCCGGCCCTGCGCGTGTCGCGCGGCTGGGTGTTCGCGACGCCGGCCGGCAGGCAGGACTCCTACATCCCGCAGCTCGCCGAAGTGACGGCGCGGGTGCGCGAGGACGTCGTGCGCGAGAAGGCGGCCGAGCTGGTGAAGACGCGCGCCGCCGCCATCGCCGCCGACCTGCGCACGGCGACCGACTTCGCCGCCGCGGTGAAGAAGGCCGGCCTCGAGACCAAGCCGACGGAGCTCATCGCCCGTGGCGCGGCGCTGCCCGACATCGGCCCGAACGCCGAGGTCGAGAAAGCGGTCTTCGCACTGCCGCAGGGCGGCGTGACCGGCGCCATCACGACGCCGAACGGCGCCGTCATCGCGCGCGTGGTCGAACGGGCCGACGTGACCGACCAGCAGCTGGCCGACGGCCGCGACGCGCTGCGCGAGGAACTCACGAACCAGCGCCGCGACCGCTTCTTCAGCGCCTACATGCAGAAGGCCAAGACGTCGCTCGCCATCGCCGTGAAGCAGGACGTGCTCACGCAGCTGATGGGCCCGATGCCCGCCGCCCCGGCGTTCCCCGCGCCGGTGCCCGGCACGATGCAGTAACCCACCCGCACGGCCGGCGGTCCCTCAGGGGCCGCCGGTCGCGTCGCTCCCGCTCCGGCCCCGCACTCCCCCGCCCGCCCGTTCGCTCCCGCCCCCCGCGCTCAGCCGCGAAACACGAAGTAGACCGCGCCCACCAGGCACAGCGCCGCCCACAGGAAGTCGAGCGTCATCGGCTGCCGCCTGTATCGACGCCTACTTCCCCGCCGCCCACGCGGCGAGGGCCGCGTCGATGGCGGCCGACGTCTCCTTCCACGCCGTGAGCATCTGCGGAGTGGGCGGAAGGTCGGCCCCCTCGACGAGGCCGAAGAGCTGCGTCGCCTGCCCCTGCGCGCGGGTGAGCGCCGTCTCGGCGGCGCGGGCGCGCGTAGCCGCCTCGCCGCCACCGGCCATCGCCGCGCGCACCTCGGTGAGCGCCGTGGCGACGCGCCGGAGCGCGGCGTCGATCGCCCGTGACGTCGCGTACTGCTGCGTGAGCCCGGCCGGCGTCGTCTTCACGCGCGGATCCATGCGCACCGTGAGCAGCGCCGTCTGCACCGCGCCGTCCACGGTGAGACGCACCGTGTAGCGCCCGGGCAGGACGACCGTGCCGCGCGGCACCTGCGGCGTGGCCCGGAAGGTCGCGGCGATCGGATAGGAGAACGACGCCACGGCCGGCGGGTCGTGGCGCAGGTCCCACACGAAGCGGTGCAGGCCCGCCGAGGCGGCGAGCGCCTGCGGCGCCCCCAGCCAGTAGTCGGGCGTGTTGCGCCCGGCCACCGGCGGCACCGGCGTATCGCGATTCGTGTAGCGGCGCACGACCGCGCCGGCGCCGTCGAGCACCTCGAGCGAGACGTCGCGCGCCGCGCCCGTCAGCCGGTAGTGGATGAGCGCGCCATCCGCCGGGTTCTGCCCCGCCGGTTCGTCCGGCGGCAGCGGCGTGTCGGTGTTGGTGTTGAAGCGCCAGCGCCAGGCGGCCTGCGGCTCGAAGAGATGCGTGCCGCGGGCGAGCGCGCCGGCCGCGATCTGACGGAGCGGCGTGATGTCGTCGAGGATCCAGAACGAGCGGCCGTGTGTGCCGACGACCAGATCGTCGTCCTTCACGACGAGGTCGCGGATCGATGTCGCCGGCATGTTCACGCGCAGCGACTGCCAGCGGTCGCCGTCGTCGAACGACACGTACACGGCCTGCTCCGAGCCGGCAAAGAGCAGCCCGCGCTGCTTCGGGTCTTCGCGCACCACGTTGATGATGCCGCCATCGGGAATGCCGGTGACGATCTCGGTCCACGTCTTGCCGCCGTCGCGGGTGCGGAAGATGTGCGGGCGCAGATCGTCGAGACGGATCGTGTTCACGGCCGCGTAGGCCGTCTGCGGATCGACGTGCGAGGCGTCCATGAGCGACACCTTCCACCACGGCCCGAGCGCCGGCGGCGTCACGTCGGTCCAGCGGGCGCCGCCGTCACGCGTCACGTGAATGAGCCCGTCGTCGGTGCCCACCCAGATCGTCTTCTCGTCGAGCGGCGAGGGCGCGATCGTGTAGATGACGCCGCGCCTCGTCGGTGCCGCTTCGGGCGCGCCGCGGTAGACGCCGACGTTTGCCGGCACCTCCCAGCGTTCGCGCGTGAGATCCGGGCTCACCTGGGTCCACTGCTGCCCGCCGTCGAGCGTCTGCCAGAGCACGTTCGACGCGAAGTAGAGCTTCCGCGGATTCACCGGCGAGAAGAGCACCGGCATCGTGCGCACGACGCGGTAGTCGGCCGCGCGCAGCGCCTTCGGGCCGACCTGCTGCACCTGACCGGTGCGGCGGTCGTAGCGGCTCACCTTGCCGCCGTAGACGATGTCGGGATTCAGCGGGTCCGGCGCCACGTAGCCGTATTCCTCGACCCCCACCGGATGCCACTCACGGAACGTGATCTGGCCGTCGTCGCCGCGGCTCGCGATACAGGCCGAGCCGCTTTCCTGCTGGCCGCCGCAGACGCGGTACGGGAAGGCGTTGTCCGTCGACACGTGATAGAACGCCGCCGTCGGCTGGTTGTACCAGCTGCTCCACGACGCGCCACCGTTCAGGCTGATGATGGCGCCCTGATCCGACGACATCGCCATCACGTCGGGATTCTGCGGATTGATCCAGAGTTCCTGGTAGTCGTCGCCGCCCGGAGCGCCGCGGAACGCGGTGAAGGTTCTGCCACCGTCCACCGATTTCCACGCCACGATCGTCGGCACGAACACCACGTCCGGCTTCGTCGGGTGCACCTGGATGTCGGCGGCATCCGACGGCCGCGCCACCACGCGCGGATCGCTGTTCACGCGGTACCAGCTCTCGCCGGCATCGTCCGAGCGATAGATGCCCTCGCCCTCGCGGGCCTCGACCACGGCGTAGAGCCGCGACGGCAGCGTGGGCGCCACGGTGACGCCGATGCGGCCGAGCCGCCCCTGCTCCCAGCTCGGCAGGCCCTTCGTGAGCGGCCGCCACGTCGTGCCGCCGTCGGTGGACTTGAAGAGCCCGGTGCCGGCGCCGCGGAAGTCGCCGTTCTCCCACGGCCCCTGCCGCGCCTGCCAGAGCGCCGCGTAGAGCACGTCCGGGTTCTCGGGATCCATGGTTACGTCGGCCGCGCCGGTGTTCTCGTCTTTGTAGAGCACACGCTCGAACGTCTGGCCGCCATCGCGCGAGCGAAACACGCCGCGCTCGGTATTGGGACCGTAGGGATGCCCGAGCGCCGCGACATAGAGGTGCCGCGGATCGCGCGGATGTACGACGATCGCCGTCACCTGCTGCGTGTCGCGCAGCTGCGGCAGATGGGTCCACGTGCGGCCGGCGTCGGTCGAGGCATAGATGCCGTTCCCCACCGAGAGATCCGGCCGCTGGTGCGCTTCGCCGGTGCCCACGTAGAGCACGCGCGGATCGGACGGTGCCACGGCGATGGCACCGGTGGAGCCGGTGCTCTCGCGGTCGAAGATCGGCGCCCACGTGCGGCCGGCATCGGTCGTCTTCCAGACGCCGCCATTCGAGACGCCGATGTAGAACGTGTGCGGCTCCTGGACGACACCGGTCATGGCGCGGGTGCGGCTGGCGCGATGCGGGCCGATGTTCCGCCACGTGAGCTCGGCGAAGAGGGCCGGATCGACCGAGGCGGGACCGGCCGACGGCGGCTGCGCGTGCGGCGCGGCGGCCAGGCCGCACAGGAGAACGCTCAGGAAGACCAGGGAACGACGCATGCAACTCTCCTCGACGAAGACGGACGCGGGACGGCCCCGCCGACAATGGCCTGCGGCCTATTCGTTCACGAACGAGTAGGCGCCCTTCGCGGTGGTGGCATGGTGCTCGGCCACCGACAGGAAGGCGCGCACCGCGTGCGACAGCTCGCCGTCGCGGCGCAGCACGAGGCGCAGCGGACGCTCCATCGCCAGCTCCGGCACGGGCACGCGCACGAGTTCGCCGCGCCGCAGTTCATCTTCCACACTGATCCCGGGCAGGAGCGCCACGCCGTGGCCGAGCGCGACGAAGCGCTTGATGGCATCGATCGTAGGCATCTCGACCGGCATCTGCAGCGTGACCCGATGGGCGCGGAACGCCTCGACGACGCGGTCGCGGAATGGCGATGCCACGTGGTGCGCCACGAACGACTCGGAGCCGAGCATGCTGATGCTGACCTCCGCACGCCGCGCCAGCGGATGCGACGGCGGCACGACGAACAGGAGCTGGTCGCGGTAGACGACGATGGTGCGCAGGCCGGGCTCGGCCGGCCGATAGGTGGTGACGCCGAGATCCACGGCGTAGTCGAGCACGCCGGCCGGCACCCGGCTCGCGAGCGAGCGCTGCACCGTCACCGACACCCCGGGGTAGAGCCGCCGGAACTGGTCGAGCACCGGCAGCAGATAGAGACAGGTCAGCTCGTTGGCGGCAATGGCGAGGCGCCCGGCCCTGAGCGCCCGGACGTCTTCGAGCGCCACCCGCGCCTGCTCGCGCACGGTGATGAGGCGCTGGGCGTACTCGACGAGCGCTTTGCCGGCATCCGTCATGCCGCCCCGGCGTGCCGGCCGCTCGAAGAGGCGCTGCCCCAGCTCGTCTTCCAGGCGCCCGATGACCTGACTCACCGCCGGCTGCGTCCGGCCCAGTGCCTTGGCAGCCCCGGAGAAGCTGCCTTCCTCGACCACCGCCAGGAAGGTTTCCAGCTGATGTATGTCCATAACTGACTATTGTAACAAGTGTTCAGAACAATCGTTCAATCACAGCCAAGCTTATCAAATATAAACTATGCGTCATCTTGACTTATCGTGCAAAGTCGTGTGACATCAACGTCATGGGAACCAGCGCCCGCCCCGCCATTCGGATCTTCGACACGACGCTTCGTGACGGCGAACAGGCCCCCGGCTTCAGCATGAGCCCGGCGGACAAGGTCCGCCTGGCAGGACAGCTGGAGAAACTGGGCGTGGACATCATCGAGGCCGGCTTCCCCATCGCCTCGGCCGCGGACTTCGAAGGCGTGGCCGCGGTGGCGCGTGCCGTGCGCACGCCGATCATCGCCGCGCTCGCCCGCGCGGTGCCCGAAGACGTGACGGCGGCGTGGGAAGCCGTACGCCAGGCCGCGCGGCCGCGCATTCACGTGTTCCTCGCGACCTCCGACCTGCATCTCTCGGCCAAGCTCCGTATCACGCGCGAAGAATGCATCACGCGCTCGGTGGCCGCCGTGCGTCAGGCCGTGGCGCTCTGCCCGGACGTGGAGTTCTCGGCGGAAGACGCCACGCGCAGCGATCTCGACTTCCTGTGCGATGTCGCCGCGGCGGTGGCCGAGGCCGGCGCGACCACGATCAACCTGCCCGACACGGTCGGTTACGCCCTGCCCGACGACATCCGCCGGATGTTCTCGGCGGTGGCGGCGCGTGTGGGCAGCGGCATCGTGCTCTCGTCGCACTGCCACAACGACCTCGGCCTCGCCGTAGCCAATTCGCTCGCCGCCATCGAAGCCGGCGCGCGCCAGGTCGAGTGCACGATGAACGGCATCGGCGAACGCGCCGGCAATGCCGCGCTCGAAGAGATCGTCATGGCGATCGACGTCCGCGGCGACACGCTGGGCTGCCGCACGCGCATCCACACGGAAGAGCTCTACCCGACGAGCCGGGCGCTCTCGGCCGTGGTCTCGGTGCCGGTGCAGCCGAACAAGGCGATCGTCGGCGACAACGCCTTCGCGCACGAAGCGGGCATCCACCAGGACGGCATGGTGAAGAACCCGCTCACCTACGAAATCATGCGCCCGGAATCGGTCGGCGCGCCGGCGACGAAGCTGGTGCTCGGCCGTCATTCGGGCCTCCGCGGCCTCGATGCGCGGTGCCGGGCCCTCGGCCACCGGCTGCGCGTCGAAGACCTGCGGCGCCTCTACACCAAGATGCTCGAGATTACGGACTACGCGAAGTCGGTGGACGACACCGAACTCGTCGGCCTCATCCGCGATCTCGACGCGCCCGGACTCGACGCGGCATTCGACGCCGTGGGCGCGAGCGTGCGAGACTCCCACGATGAAACTTCGACTGGTCACACTCGCTGGTGACGGGATCGGCCCGGAGGTCACCCGTCAGGCAATGCGGGTGCTCCATGCCGTGGCCGCCGTTACCGGCCTCAAGGTAGACGTCACCGAACATCCCGTCGGCGCCGCCGCCATCCGCAGCACGGGCGTGCCGCTGCCCGAGAGCACCCTGGCGGCGTGTCTCGCGGCGGATGCCGTGTTCCTCGGCGCCGTCGGCGATCCGGCCTTCGATCAGAATCCCCTGCACCTCAGACCCGAGGCCGGCCTGCTGCAGCTGCGCACGGCGCTCGGCGGCTTCGCGAACCTGCGTCCCGCCGTGGCCTTCGAGCCGGTGCTCGACGTCTCGCCGCTCAAGGCGGAGCGCGTGCGCGGGGCCGATGTGCTCGTCGTGCGCGAGCTGCTCGGCGGCCTGTACTTCGGCGAACCGCGCGGCCGCGATGCCGACGGGCAGGGCGCCTTCAACACGCTGCGCTACAGCGTCTCGGAAGTCGAGCGCCTGGCGCACATCGCCTTCCAGCAGGCACGCCTGCGCCGCCACCTCGTCACGTCGGTGGACAAGGCGAACGTGCTCGAGGTGTCGCGGCTCTGGCGCGAGACCGTCACGCGCGTCGGCCTCGACTACCCCGACGTCACGCTCAAGCACATGTACGTGGACTCATTCGCGATGCGCCTTGCCACGGCGCCCACCGAGTTCGACGTGGTCGTCACCGACAACCTCTTCGGCGACATCCTGAGCGACGAAGCCGCCGTCATCTCGGGCTCGCTCGGCCTGCTGCCCTCGGCCACCATCGGTGGCAAGGTGGCGCTCTACGAACCCGTGCACGGCTCGGCGCCCGACATCGCCGGCAAGGACATCGCCAACCCGATCGGCGCCATCGGCTGCATCGCGCTGCTGCTCCGGCACACGAAGCACATGCCGCGCGAGGCCGACGCCATCGACGCCGCCACACGCGAAGTGCTCGCCCACGGCATGCGCCCGGCGGATCTGGCCCGCCCGGGTGAATCGGTCACGAGCACCTCGGAGATCGGCCACGCCATCGAACGCGCGGTCACCGACGCCCTCGAACGGCACTGGTCCTACCATGGCGTCTAGTCCGCGTACGCTGCTCGACAAGCTCTGGGACGCGCACGTCGTCGACCATCTGGACGGCGGCCGCGACCTCCTCTACATCGACCTGCACCTCATCCACGAAGTCACGACGCCGCAGGCGTTCGAAGGGCTGCGCCTGGCCGGACGCCGCGTGCGCAGGCCGGATCGCACGGTGGCGACGCTCGATCACAACATCTCGACCGGGCCGCGGCACCTGCCGCTCGTGGATCAACTCGCCGCCGCCCAGCTCGACGCGCTGCGCAGGAACTGCGCCGAACACGGCATCGTGCTGCACGACCTCGATTCGCCGGCGCAGGGCATCGTGCACGTGATCGGCCCGGAGCAGGGCCTCACGCAGCCCGGCATGACCATCGTGTGCGGCGACAGCCACACGACCACGCACGGGGCGTTCGGCGCGCTGGCCTTCGGGATCGGCACCTCCGAAGTGGAGCACGTGCTGGCCACGCAGTGCCTGGCCCTCACGAAGCCGAAGGCCATGGAAGTGCGCGTCACCGGCACGCTCGCACCCGGGGTCACCGCGAAGGATCTGGCGCTCGCCGTCATCGGCGAGATCACGTGCGCCGGCGGCACCGGCTACACCATCGAGTTCACGGGCGACACCATCCGCGGGCTCTCGATGGAAGGCCGCATGACGCTCTGCAACATGAGCATCGAGGCCGGCGCGCGCTCGAGCCTCGTGGCCGTCGACGACACCACCATCGACTACCTGCGCGGCCGGAAACACGCGCCGCAGGGCGACGCGTGGACGGCGGCCGTGGCCCGCTGGCGCGGGCTCACGACAGACCCGGGCGCCACGTTCGACCGCGTCATCACGCTCGATGCCTCAGCGGTCGTGCCGCTCGTGACCTGGGGCACGCGTCCCGACATGGTCGTGCCGGTTACCGGCGCCGTGCCCGATCCGGCCGCGCTCGCCGGGTCGGCCCGCACGAGCTTCGAACAGGCCCTCGCCTACATGGGCCTGGCGCCCGGCACGAAGATCGACGGCATTCCGGTGGACCGCGTGTTCATCGGGTCGTGCACGAACGCCCGCCTCGAAGATCTGCGGGAGGCCGCGCGCGTGGCCAGGGGGCACCACGTGGCGCCGAACGTCCGCGCGATGGTCGTGCCCGGATCGCAGCCCGTCAAGAAGGCCGCCGAGGCCGAGGGCCTGCACGAGGTCCTGCGCGCCGCCGGCTTCGAGTGGCGCGAACCCGGCTGCTCGATGTGCCTCGGCATGAACGACGACGTGCTCGATGCCGGTCAGCGCTGCGCCTCCACCAGCAACCGCAACTTCGAAGGGCGCCAGGGCCGGGGCGGACGCACGCACCTCGTGAGCCCGGCGATGGCGGCCGCGGCCGCCATCCGCGGCCACTTCACCGACATCCGCGACTGGACGTACCGGTAGGCCCGGACCTGATGCAGCCCTTTCACGCACACACCGGCATCGTGGCGCCGCTCGCCCGGCCCGACATCGACACCGACCAGATCATCCCGAAGCAGTTCCTGAAGCGGCTCGGCCGCACGGGCTACGCCGATGCGCTCTTCTACGACTGGCGCACGAACGGCGAGAACTTCGTGCTGAACGATCCCCGCTACGCCGGGGCGTCGGTCCTCGTCGGCGGACCGAACTTCGGCTGCGGCTCGTCGCGCGAACACGCGGTGTGGGCGCTCAACGACTACGGCTTCCGCGTCGTGCTCGCGCCCTCTTTCGCCGACATCTTCGCAAGCAACGCCGTCGCCAACGGCTTCCTGGCCGCCCGTATCGATGCCGCCACGGTGACGGCGCTCGTGCGCGCCGCCGAGGCCGCGCCCGGATGCCAGGTGACGGTGGACCTGGAGGCGTGCCGCGTCACCGGTCCGGGCGGACTCGACGCGCCGATCATGGTGGACGAACGCGCGCGCCAGCGGCTGCTCGCCGGGCTCGACGACATCGGCCTCATCCTGCAGCACGAAGACGCCATCCGCCGCTATGAAGCGGCGCACGACGCCGCCCGCTAACGGCCGGCGCCGGTCACGCTGCGAATCAGCGACAGCAGCAGATCGACCGCCACGGCGTTGTGGCCGCCGACCGGCACGATGATGTCGGCGTAGCGTTTGCTCGGCTCCACGAACTCGAGGTGCATCGGCTTCACCGTGCCGAGGTACTGCTCGATGACCGAGTCCATCGTGCGGCCGCGTTCGGCCACATCGCGCTGCAGGCGGCGAATCACCCGCGTGTCGTCGTCGGTATCGACGAAGACCTTGATGTCCATGAGCGGGCGCAGCGACGGGTCGGCGAAGATGAGGATGCCTTCGACGATGAGCGCGCGGCGCGGGACGACGCGGTGTGTGACCGCCGTGCGCGCGTGGCGCGCGAAATCGTAGACCGGTGCTTCGACGGCCTCGCCGTTCCTGAGCGCGTGCACGTGGCGCACGAGCAGGTCGGTTTCGAGCGAATCGGGATGGTCGTAGTTGAGGGCGGCGCGTTCCTCGAGGCGCAGGTCGTTGCGGTCGCGGTAGTAGCGGTCGTGTTCGAGCACGCTGACCTGGTCGTCGCCCAGACTGTCGACGATGCGCCGCACGACCGTGGACTTGCCCGACCCGGATCCCCCGGCCACACCAATCACGATGGGAGTCATCGCCCGGACGATAACACGGCCGCCGGGCGGGTCCGGGCCATGGCACATGCCTTGCGATGTCAGGCTGGCATGGGACGACGACTCGGCACTGTGGACCTCTCGCACGAACAGCTGCTGGAGGCGGTGAGCCTGCTCAATCGGATCGAACGCGCCACGGCCGACATCGCGCGCGACAAGCCGGAACTCGATGAATTCGTGGGCGATGTCCGCCTGTGGCTGCGCGAAGTGCGCACCATCTTCCGCACGCCGCACACCGAGTCGCACGCCATGCTGCTGCGCCGGCTGCTGGACGAGGTCGACGCGATCGACCGCCGGCTCGCGGTCCACTGATGTGCTGATTCAGCACGGTGCCCGAGACACCGTGCTCCGTTTCTGAACACTGGGCCCTCGCCTGTACGGTATACACAGGGATGGCCTCCGCGAGCCGCGCCCGGCGCCTCGCCGCACTCATCGCGGTGCTGCTCGCCGGTGTGCCCGGACTGCCGCACGCGCAGACGCCCCGCCTGCCCGCACCCGCGACGCCCTTCCCGCCCGGCCTTTCGGGCATGCTCGTCTTCGAGTCGGACATCGCCGGCCGGCCCGGCCTCTATACACTCGACCTCGTGCGCGGGGCCGTGACACGCCTGACCGGCGACGGCACCGCCACGGAACAGACGCCGCGCTGGTCGCCCGATGGCCGCCAGGTCGTGTTCGCCTCGAACCGGGCGCATTACGGTGGCGCCACGCGAGAGAGCGGCACGCCGGACCTCGACATCTGGATCGTGAACGCCGACGGCACGAACGCGCGCCGCCTCACGACCGATCCCGCGCAGGACTCCGACCCGGCGTGGACGCCCGATGGCACCGGCGTGGTGTTCTCGTCCGACCGCGACAGCCGCGGCGATCTCTATCTGCTCACGCTCGCGACCGGCGCCACCGTGCGCCTCACGCGCCACTTCGTGGGCCGCGCGATCATGCCGAGTGTCTCGCCGGCACCGTCACGCACCGCCTTCGCCGCGCAGACACTGCGCGTCGGCGCCTTCTGGGATTTCCAGGTGCACGTGCGTGACGCACGCGGCGCCATCGTGCCCGTGCCCGCCACCGCCGGCGCGTGCTGGCCGCGCTGGTCGCCCGATGGCCGCCGCCTCGCGCATGTGCGCCTCGGCGCGAACGAACGCTCCACGCTCGAAGTGCGCGACGGCGCGACGCTGCAGTCGTCGAAGGTGCTGACGGTGCCCGGACTCTGGAGCTACTACCCCGCCTGGTCGCCCGACATGTCGCGGCTCGTGTTCTCGGTGAGCCCGGAACACCACGAGGGCGAGAACTGGGACCTCGCCGTGATCGACGTCGCCACCGGTCAGTGGACGCGCCTCACGCAGGGCGCCGGCAACGACCGGCTGCCCGACTGGAAGAAGTAGCGCAAGAGCGCCCTCGGGCGCCGCTGCGGTGGTCCAAGCGAAGGCTGAGCCCGAAGCGCGAAGCCAAGCAGTGTGTGGGGGAAGAAAGGACTCGTGCCCGAAGGCCGAGCCCGGAGGGCGACGGCCGAGTGCCTGAGGCTGGCTTCCGCGCCGCGAAGGAGGCGAAAGCCGACTGAGTGGTGCGGAAGAAAGGACTCGAACCTTCACCCGGTTGCCCGGACTAGCTCCTGAGGCTAGCGCGTCTGCCAATTCCGCCACTTCCGCACAAGAAGAAGGTCGTTTCGACCGGCAGGAACTTCGCATTGTATCCAATCGCCGCCCATGCGGCAAGCCTGCTCGTCGGCCGCCCGCGTGCCCGTACAATGCCGGCCGTGCCGTCCCTCGAACAGCTCACGACGTTTCTCGCCGGCGTCCCCCGCATTCCGCTCGGCACCTTTCCGACGCCGCTTGTCCCGCTCGAACGTCTGAGTGCCCGCCTGGGCGTGGACCTGTGGATGAAACGCGACGACTGCTCCGGCGTCGCCCTCGGCGGCAACAAGACGCGCAAGCTCGAATACGTGCTGGCGGACGCCCGCGCGAGGGGCTTCACGTCGGTCGTTACACCCGGCCCGCTCACGTCGAACCACACGATGATGACGGCCACGGCGTGCCGGCGCGTCGGGCTCGACATCCACTGCATCGTGGCCGGCGAGCGGCCAACCGCGTCGCACGAGTGGCACGGCAATCTGCTGCTGCTCGACTACCTCGGCGCGCACCTGCACTTCAGCCCGATGAACTTCGCCGACCCCACGCCCGAGGACGGCGCGCGGCTCGACGCCTTCTGCCGGGAGGTCACGGCGACGACCGGCGGCTACTTCGTGCCGGGCGGTGGCACCATGCCCGAAGCCGAACCCGGCTACATGCAGTGCATCGCCGAAATCGCCGCGCAGCGCGGCGGTGTCTTCGACTTCGATCACGTGGTGGTCGCCTACGGCACCGGCTCCACCACCACCGGCATCCTGCTGGGCCTCGCGCTCGGCGGCTTCGGCGCCCGCGTGCACCCGATCGCGATCGAAACGCGGTACGCGGTCGAAGAAGCCTTTCGGATGAAGTCGCCGGCCACGCTCTTCCTCGAGTCGGCCGCCCATTTCGGCCTGCCGCTCACGGCCGCCGACGTGCCGCCGCACGAGGTCGTCTACGGATTCGCCGAGGAAGGCTACGGCATCGCCAATCGCGGCAGCGACGAGGCGATGCGGCTCATGGCCGAGGTCGAGGGCTACTTCCTCGATACGGTCTACACGGCCAAGGGTTTCTCGGGCCTGCGCGGGCTCATCGCGCGCGGCGACATCGCGCCCGGCAGCCGCGTGCTCTTCGTGCACACGGGCGGCCTGTCGATGACGCCGGCCGCCGAGAAGCGCTTCAACGGCTGACGCCGCGCCTAGCGGCCGCCGAGGTTGTACTTCTGCAGGATCGCGCGGACGCGGTCCACGGGCAGCGCGTCCACCGTCGTGCCGCGGCTCGTCGTGGTCGTCGCCCGCAGCAGCGAGTTGTACACAGCCTCCTCGGTGGCTTCGAGCGCCGCCTGGAAGAGCGGCGAGACGCCGTCGGTCGGCAGCACCGTGCGCGTGGCCGGGGCGTCGGCGCCGAACGTCGTGCGCAGCGACGGATGCGTCGAGAACGCGATGGCGAAATCGCCGCTGCCGTTGCTGAACGAACTGCCCGTGCGCGCCAGGCCGAAGACAGCGCGCGCGGCGAGGCGCTTCAGATCGCGCGCGTCGAGTGGCGCGTCGGTGGCCACGACGATCATGCACGAGCCGTCGCCGGCGTCGTTGCCACGCGGGTTCGGCGCATAGGCGTAGCGGCCGAGCTCGCGCCCCACCGGCGCGCCGCCCATCGTGAGCACGCCGCCATAGTTGCTCTGCACGAGCACACCCACCGTGTAGCCGCCGAGCGCCGCGGTGAGCCGGCGCGACGAGGTGCCGATGCCGCCCTTCCAGCCGAAGGCCTGCGTGCCCGTGCCGGCGCCCACGCTGCCTTCGGCCACCGCGCCCCCGCGGGCCGCGCCGATGGCCTCGACCACGTGGTCGGGCCGTACGGCCAGCGCGCGGATGTCGTTCAGCCCGCTGTCGTTCGTCTCGCCCACGAGCGCGTTGACCGAGCGCACGTTGCCGTTGCCGGTCTGCGCGATCGTCCAGCGCACCACCCCTTCCACGGCCGCGCCCACGCTGAGGGTGTTCGTGAGCACGATCGGCGATTCGATGGTGCCGAGTTCGTCCACCTGGGTCGAGCCGGCCAGCTTGCCGAAGGCGTTGCCGACGAAGACGGCGCCGGGCACCTTGTCCTGGAAGAGGTTGCCGCCGTGCGGCACGATGGCCGTGACGCCGGTGCGAATCGTGTCGCCCGTCGCGAGCGTCACGTGCCCCACGCGCACGCCGTCCACGTCGGTGATGGCGTTGAGCGGCCCGGGCGTGAAGACGCCGGGGGCGAGTCCGAGATCCCGGGCCCGCGGACGCCCCTCCGGCGCCTGCGCCAGCACGCTCACGCCGCACGCCACGAGTCCGCACACCATCAGTCGCATTGCCGTCATGCTCGTCCTCCGCCGTCCGCATTCTATGCGGCGGCGCGTCACCGGAACGACGCGCCGCCCGTGGTACCATCGCGCACCCATGCGTCACATCCCGATGAGCGCGGTGGAGGACGCCGCGTCGGCCATCTACTCCGCCGTCGTGCGCACGCCGCTCGTGCGCCTGCACGTGCCCGTCTCGACGCCGGCCGGCGAGCCGGTCGAGATCTACCTGAAGCTCGAATGCCTGCAGCCCATCGGTTCCTTCAAGCTGCGCGGCGCGATGAACGCGGTGCGGCAGCTGACGCCGGCCGAACTCGCGGACGGTGTGTGGACGGTGAGCGCCGGCAATGCGGCGCAGGGCGTGGCGTTCGCCGCGCGCACCGTCGGCGCGCCGTGTTCGGTGCTCGTGATGGACACGGCGCCCGAGACCAAGGTGCGGGCCATCGAACGCCTCGGCGCCACGGTCGTGCGCGCCACCTACGACGAGTGCTGGCGCACGGTGGAAACGCACCGGTCCGACCGCATGCACGGCCACTTCGTGCATCCGTTCGACGACGATGCCTTCATCGCCGGCAACGCCACGGCCGGGCTCGAGATCCTCGAAGACCTGCCGGATGTCTCCACCGTGGTGGCGGCGATTGGCGGCGGCGGCCTGCTCTCGGGGCTCGGCGCGGTGATGCACGCGCGGCGCCCCGACGTGCGCGTCGTCGCGGCCGAGCCGGAAACCGCCGCCCCGCTCGCGCAGTCGCTCGCGGCCGGCGCGCCGCAACGCTTCGAGGCGTGGCGCGCGTCGTTCGTCGACGGCGCCGGCGGCAAATCGGTGCTGCCGTCGATGTGGGAATTGCTGCAGCCCACGGTGGCCGAGTCGCTCGTCGTCACCCTCGACGAGGCCGCCTGCGCCATGGCGCTCGTGGCCGATCGCCTCCACGTCATCATCGAAGGCGCCGCCGCGTGTGCCGCCGCCGCCGCGTTGTCAGGCCGCGCCGGCGCGGGCAAGGTGGTGGCCGTCGTCTCGGGCGGAAACATCGATCTCTCACGCTTCGCCCTGCTCGTCGGCGCCTGCCCCGGCGCCCGCTGACTGCGGTCCTGGCCGCGACCAACCGATACTGAGGTGTGCCGGGCTGGCGCCTGCGGTGCCAGCCTCCCTGTTGACCGACGTCCCGGGCCCCGTGCCCCGAGCCCCGCCACGATATGGAACGTTTCGCCATTCCTTTCCCCAGCCGCATCCACCGCATCGGCGAACTCGCCACCGACGTCTGGTGGAGCTGGCAGCCCGGCGCCCGCCAGCTCTTCCGCCAGCTCGACCTCGCGGCGTGGCGCTCCACCGCCCACAACCCGGCGCGCATGCTGCGCACGATCGGCGCCGAGACGCTGCAGCGCGCGGCGGACGATCCGGCATTCGTGAAGATGTACGACGCGGCCATCAGCGGCCTCGACGCGGCCCGGCACCCGGAACAGTCGTGGTGGAAGTCCGAGGGGCCGGACCTCGGCGGCAAGGTCATCGCCTACTTCTCGGCCGAGTTCGCCCTGCACCAGTCGCTGCCGATCTACGCCGGCGGCCTCGGCGTGCTGGCCGGCGACCACTGCAAGGAAGCCAGCGACCTCGGCGTGCCGCTCGTCGGCATCGGGTTCATGTACCCGCAGGGCTACTTCCATCAGCGCGTCTCGACCGACGGCTGGCAGCAGGAACACTACGAGCGCATCAACTGGGCCGATGCGCCGATTGAGACGGCCATCACGCCCGATGGCAAGCCCTGCATCACGGCCGTGCCGCTCGGCGACCGCACGGTGCTCGCCGCCGTGTGGCGCGTGCGCGTCGGCCACGTGCGCCTCTTCCTGCTCGACACCGACCTCGAAGAGAACGCGCCGTGGGACCGCGAGCTCTCGGCGCGCCTCTACGGCGGCGACCGCGAGACGCGCATCCAGCAGGAAGTCATCCTCGGCATCGGCGGCGTGCGCGTGCTGCGCGCGATGGGCCTCGAACCCGCCGTCTGGCATCTGAACGAAGGCCACGCCGCTTTCGTCGTGCTGCAGCGCATCCGCGAACACATCGAACAGGGCCTGTCGTTCGACGACGCCCTCGAGATGGTGCGCAAGAGCACCGTGTTCACCACGCACACGCCGGTGCCGGCCGGTCACGACGCCTTCCCCTACCATCTGGTCGAGAAGCACCTCGCCGGCTGCTGGGGCGATCTCGGCCAGCATCGCGCCCGCTTCCTCGCGCTCGGCGAACACGACAGCGGCCACGGCTCGATGTTCAACATGACGGCGCTCGCCATGCGGGCGGCCGGCGGCATCAACGCCGTGAGCGAGCTGCACGGCCACGTCACGCGCGAGATGTGGCAGGGCATGTGGCCCGGCCGGCCGGTGGACGCGGTGCCGGTGCAGGCCATCACCAACGGCGTGCACGTGCCGACGTGGGTGGCGGCCAACGTCCGCGATCTGCTCACCGACCACCTCGGCGAAGACTGGATCCGCCGCGTGGACGACCCGGCCACGTGGCAGCGCTTCGACGCGATTCCCGACGCCGAGCTGTGGCGCGTGCGATTGACGCTGCGTGACGCGCTCTTCGCCTGGATCCGCGAGCGCGCCCGCCAGCGCTGGACGATCGAACGCGTGGCTCCGCCGCGCGTCGTCACGCACGGAGCGATGCTCGACCCCGACGCGCTCACGATCGGCTACGCGCGGCGTTTCGCGCAGTACAAGCGCCCCGAGCTCATCTTCCACGACGTCGAGCGCCTGGCCCGCATCCTGACCGCGCCCGGCCGCCCCGTGCAGATCGTGTTCGCCGGCAAGGCGCATCCGGCCGACGACCCGGCCAAGCACCATCTGCAGCGCGTCTTCCGCCGCGCCCTCGATCCGATGTTCGGCGGCCGCGTCGCCTTCATCGACGACTATGACCTGCACGTCGCCCACCTGCTCGTGCAGGGCTGCGACGTGTGGCTCAACAACCCCCGCAAGCCGCTCGAGGCGAGCGGCACGAGCGGCATGAAGGCGGCCCTGAACGGCGTGCCGCACCTGAGCATCGGCGACGGCTGGTGGGCCGAAGGCTACACCGGCGACAACGGCTGGCTCATCGAAGGCGGCGCCAACGCCAACGACCACGACGCGGCCGACCGGGCCGACGCCGAGGCCCTCTACACCCTGCTCGAACGCGACGTCGTGCCGGCCTTCTACGACCGCGACCAGGCGGGCGTGCCGGCGGCGTGGATGCGGGTCGTGCGTGAAGCCATGCGCACGAACCTGCCACGCTTCTCCACGGCGCGCATGCTGAAGGAATACGTGCGCCGGCTGTACGCGCCGGCGGCGTCGCGGTAGGTCATGGCCGATTGCGCTCGCCGGCGGGCGGCCGGTACAATGGTCTGATGTCCCGCAAGACCACGAGCAACAAGGTGCACTGCGCGCTCTGCGGCGCCAAGGACGTCACCGAACCCAAAGGCGAGGAGCGCTACTGCGCCGATTGCTGGGACAAGAAGATCGCGGTCGAGGAGATCGTGGCGCGCGAGTTCGTGCTCAAGCGCTACATCCGCGCGCACAGCGCCGAGAAGTACCTCATCTACCACTCGACCCAGAAGCCGCCGTGCGGGCAGCTCATCGTGGTGGACGACGGCTACGACCTCTTCCTCACGATGACGCTCTACCCCAACTTCTCGTGGGACGATCCGGCCTATCATCTGGAGGGCGACCCCGAGGGCCGCACCTTCGCCGAACTGCTCGTGGACGTGGTGGCCACCGAGGTCATCGAGCCCTGGGGCGGCGGCAAGTGGCATCTGGAGGTCTTCCGCTCGGCCACGGCCGAACCGGAGGACTGGAACGGCGAGATGTAAGGGACAGGGTCTGGCTGCTATATACTCCACACCAGCTGGCGGCCACGGGAGCCGTCGCACGATCGGAGGAAATGTCGATGAAGCGCTTTGGGCAGTTCATGTTGGCCGTTGCAGTCGCGGGCCTGGTCACCGGTGAGGCCTCGGCCCAGGAGCGCAAGCTCATTCCGCCGATTCGGGGCGAGGCGACGCTGGACATCACCAAGCCGAACACGAAGCTGTCGGGCACCGAGGTGGTGACGGTCATCACCGTGCGCAACCCGGCAACCACCGGCGCCATCGCCGGTCTCAAGGTCGAAGAGAACTGGTACGACAAGAAGCGCAACCCCGTGGGTGGCGACGTCTACCGGCACCGCAGCCCGCTCAAGGCCGGTGAGACCGTGACCATCACGCTGCGCACGCCGCGCAATCCGAACATGGACACGAACCAGTACCAGTTCACGCACGCCAACGGCACCATCAAGACGAACGTCGTGCCGAAGATCGACGTGCCCGCCGCGACGCCGCCGAAGTAACACGGCCCGGCGCAGTACACGACACGGCCCGCGGATGCGATGCATCCGCGGGCCGTTTGTCTGTACCGTGCGCCCGGCTCAGCGCGTCGGCGGCGCCAGCACGCGCAACACCGTCTCGCGCGTCACCTGTTCCTGGTCGCCGATGCGCGCCTTGCCGGTCACCCGCAGCACGTAGAGGCCCGGCGGCACCTCCTTGAGCGGCACGCGCGCCGTGAAGCCGTAGCCGCCGGGGCCACCGGCCAGCTCGCTGCTGTCACGCTCTTCCTTCGTCTCGAACACGGCCTGGCCGCCTTCCGAGCGCAGGCTGGTTTCGATGTCCACCTTGTGGGCCTGCTTGATGTTGTCGTAGAGCTCGGCGAAGAGCGCGATCTCGTCACCCTGGACGAAGTCGCGCCAGGTCGTCATGGGCCCGGGCAGCATCTTCGCCAGCGGATCCTTCGGCCGGGCCGTGGGCACGAGCCCACTCGTCGCCGAGGTGAGCGCGAGGCCGCTCAGGGCCAGCTTCTCCTTCGTGAAGTCCGGCACGTCGAGGTCGTAGACCACCGACCCGGCGCGCTTCGTGTTGCTCTCGCGCGCCGCCACGCGCAGCTGGTAGCGGCCGGGCGGCAGGTCGATCGAGTTGAGGATGCGGAAGCCGCCGGCCCGCAGACGCTGCACCGAATCGGGCTTCATGGCCAGGGTCAGCGTGGCCCGATCGCCCGGGAACGTCTTGCCGCCGTAGTCCGCGGCGGTGACGATGATCTCGAGCTGGTTGTTGAAGAGGCCATCTTTCTCGACGAGGTCGAGGTCGCGGGCCGCGATGAGCGTCGAGAGCACGACCGCGCCCTTGCCGGCGCCGCCCTTGAACACCGCGGCGGCGAGCGCCAGGGGCAGGGCCGACGTCGGCAGCGGGCTCGTCAGCGCGGCGCGCAGTTCCGGCGCCGTCCTGCCGTCGTCCTTCACCTCGCTGCGGCCGCGCGCCGCGACATACCCCTTGCGCGAGCGCACCGTGAGCCCGGGCCGCGTCACCTTGACCTCGATCTTGCGGAACCTGCCGTCGCGGCGTTCGTTGCTCGAGTAGTAGCCGAGCAGGTAGTAGGCGCTGTTGTCGGCCACCACGCGCTCGAAGGCCGTGGCCATGTCGTTCTGGTTCACCACGGCGAAGCCGCCGGTCTCGGTCGACAACACCCGCAGGCTGTCCTGCGATCGCTGCACCTCGTTGCCGAACGTCGTCAGCCCGAGGTTGAGCGACATGTCCTGCGGCGTATCCTGCACCTCGATCAAGTCGTCGCCGCCGGCGCCGAGGCCGCGCGGGTCGATGCCGTAGATCGACACGTTGGCGCGCGTGGCCGCCGCCACCGCGTCGCGCGAGGCCTGCAGCACGGCCGAGGCGCCGCCCGAGGTGTTGAAGACATCGAAGATGTCGTAGTCGACGCCTTCGCTGAAGTAGATGATCGCCTTGCGGCGGCCGCTGATGCCGGCCAGGTAGTTCGACAGGTTGCGCAGCGAGTCGAGCGTGGTGCGGGCCATCATGGCGCGTTCCTGATCGAACGGGTCGTCGATGCGATCGCCCTGCTGCCGCAGGCCGCGTGTGCGCTGCTCTTCGTCGAGCCGCTCGAGCGTGGACGACCGCAGCTTGCGGCCCATGAACTTGTCGACGGCGGCGAGCAGCCGGCGCTGGCTGTTGGTGAACTCCTGCGCCACGTCCGACCGGCCGCTCGTGTAGACGATGGCCGCCGTGTCGTTGGCGCCCATGTAGCGCGTCACGAACTGCCGGGCCGCCACCTTGAGGCGCTGGCTGCGCAGCGGATGGGTGTGCTGGTCGTCGAGCACGATGACGTAGACGCGGCCGTCGTAGCCGGTGATGTTGTCGGCGACGTCGCGTTCGATGGGCGCCTTGGCGAAGAGCGGGCGCGCCTGGCGCTCGACCGGGATGTTGATGAACGAGAAGGCGTCCACCTTCTGCGGCTTGCCGTCTTCGAGCACCTGGAAGTCGGCGGCGGTGAGCCCCGGCACGAAGGCGCCCTGCCCGTCGAGCACACGGGCGTCCACCTCGACGTAGTTGATCTCCGACCGGAAGGTCACCGGCGGCTGGATCGTCTGGTCCTGAGGCGCGCCCTGGGCGCCGAGCGCGACGCCGACCGCGAGAACAGCCGACGTGACGAGCCATGTCGTACGAGTCATGCGCATGATCCTGGGTTGAGGCAGAGACATCACCGGACGCGGCCCGCGTCGGGGTGGCGGCCGGGTGCACGGCGCGGCACTGCTAAGTATAGGACGGCGGACGGCGCGGGCCGGTTGCCCGTCGCCGGGAGCGCGGCAGAGGCGGCGGCCCGGGCCGGCGAAAACTTTCAGCGGCCGGGCTGCGTCCTAGCTGGTAGCGGCGTCGGCTCGTGGCCCGGAGTGCCCCGGCCGGACCGCGACAAACCGGCTATACTCGAAATTCGTATGTCCCTTGACGTACCCGCCATACAGGCGGCCCTCCGCGCGTCCCGCCTCGACGGCTGGCTGCTCTACGATTTCCACGGCTCGAATCCCGTCTCGCGGCGGGTCGCCGGTCTCGGCACGACCGGGCACATGACCACGCGGCGGTGGTTCTACCTGGTGCCGGCCGAGGGTGAACCCCGGGGCCTCGTCCACAAGATCGAGAAGCGCACCCTGGCGCACCTGCCAGGCCGCACGATCGAGTACGCGGGCCGGGTCGAACTCGACGCCGGGCTGCGCCAGCTCCTCGCCGGGTGCGGCACGGTGGCGATGGAGTACTCGCCGCGCGCCGCCATCCCCTATGTGTCGCGGGTCGATGCCGGCACGATCGAGCTCGTGCGCGACTGCGGCGCCGCCGTGGTGTCGTCGGGCGACCTCGTGCAGCAGTTCGAGGCCATCTGGCCGGAGGGCGGGCTCACCACCCACCGTGCCGCGTCCGCGGCGCTCTACCGCATCAAGGACCGCGCCTTCGACCTCATCGCCAAGCGCCTGCGCGACCGCGTGCCGACGACCGAATACGACGTCCAGTCGGCGATGATGACGTGGTTCGGCGAGGAGGGTCTTCTGACCGACTCGGCGCCGATCGTCGCCTCGCAGGAAAACGCCGGCGATCCGCACTACCAGCCCACCGCCACCGCCGCGCGGCCGATCGGCCCGAACGAAGTGGTGCTGCTCGACCTCTGGGGCAAACAGACGACGCCGCGCGCCGTCTACGCCGACATCAGCTGGATGGGCTTCACCGGTCCGGCCATTCCGGCGCCGGTCGAGGCCGCCTTCACGGCCATCCGCGATGCCCGCGACGCCGCCGTGGACCTCGTGACCTCGGCCGCCGCGGCCGGACGCGAGGTGCGCGGCTACGAGGCCGACGCCGCCGCGCGGGCCGTGCTGCAGCAGCGCGGCTTCGGCGGGGCCATCCTGCATCGCACGGGACACAGCCTCGGAGAAGAGGTGCACGGCAACGGCGCGCACCTCGATGACTACGAAACGAAGGACGAACGCCGGCTGCTTCCCGGCACGGGCTTCACGATCGAGCCCGGCCTCTACTTCCCGACGTTCGGCGTGCGCACGGAAATCAATATCGCCTGGGGCCCGGCCGGCCCCGAGGTGACGGGCCCGCGGCAGACCGCCGTGGTGCCGCTGGTGTAGGTGGAGGACTCGATGTCGACCCGCAAAACCACGCTGTTCTATGCCCTGCTCATCGCCGTCGCGTCGGCCGCGGTCGGGATGGTCATCGCGTCGAAACTGGAACTCGCGCCCACCTCGTCCGCGCAGAGCGTGACGGCGGGTGTGCCGCCGGCGAACAGCGCCCCGCTCACCGGTCCGGTGGATGCCTCGACCTTCCGGACGATTGCCAAGTCGATGAGCCCGGCGGTGGTCAACATCCGCACCGAGTCGCGCCAGAAGCAGTCGCAGATGACGCAGTTCTTCGGCGGCGACGACGACCTGCTCGAGCGCTTCTTCGGCGGCGGTCAGGGCGGCCAGCGCGGCGGCCGGCAGCAGGAGCGGCCGCAGGTCACCCAGGCGGCCGGCACCGGCTTCATCATCAGCGCGAAGGATGGCCTCATCCTGACCAACAACCACGTCGTCGAGGACGCCACGAAGATCCAGGTCTCGTTCTACGGCGACGACCCCGACGTCAGCTACCTCGCCAGGGTCGTCGGCCGCGACCAGCTCACCGACAGCGCCCTCATCGAGCTCACCGAGAAGCCGAAGCGCGAGCTGACCGAGGTGAAGTTCGGCGACTCGGCGCAGATGCAGCCCGGCGACTGGGTGATGGCCATCGGCAACCCGTTCGGCCTGGCGCACACGGTGAGCGTCGGCGTCATCAGCGCCACCGAGCGCCCCTTCCCCATCACCGACGGCCGCAGCCAGGACGTGCTGCAGACCGATGCCGCCATCAACCCCGGGAACTCCGGCGGGCCGCTGCTGAACGTGCGCGGCGAAGTCGTCGGCGTCAACACCGCCATCTACACCGACTCGCGTCAGGCCGGCAACATCGGCATCGGCTTCGCGGTGCCCATCAACACCGTGCGTGAACTGCTGCCGCAGCTGCGCACCGGCAAGGTGACGCGCGGCGTCATCGGCGTGTCGGTGGGCGCCATCCCGCTCGACTCGCTCGAGATGCTCGGCCTCAAGGAACGCACCGGCGCGCTCGTCTCGTCGGTGAACGCGGGCGGGCCGGCCGCCAAGGCCGGCATCGAGCCCGGCGACATCATCATCGAGTTCAACGGCAAGACGGTGAAGAACCGCGACGAGCTCGTGGGCTACGTCACCCGCACGGCGCCCGGCTCCACGGTGCCCGTGAAGGTGCTGCGCGACAAGGTCGAGAAGCGCCTCAGCATCACGATCGACGAGCTGAACCTCGACGCCGAGTCCGCCCGCGCCTCGCGCGACACGAACGAACCCGAGCCGGAAGAACAGGCCGGTGAGGGCTTCGGGATGACCGTGGGCACGCTCACGCAGGAGATGGCGCGCCGCCTGCGCCTGCCGTCGGGCACCGAAGGCGTCATCATCACCGACATCGAAGCCGGCAGCCCGGCGCAGCGCGGCGGCCTCGCCCGCGGCGACGTGCTGCTCCAGGTGAACCGCCGCCCGGTCGCCACCGTGGCCGACGCGGCCCGCGAGCTCGGCAAGGTCGGCTCGGGCTCCACCGCCTTCCTGCTCGTGCTCCGCAACGGCCAGGAAAGCTTCGTCACCGTCCGCAAGGAGTAGGCGCTGGCCGACGGCGTCGAACGCGAAGTCAAGCTGCGTGTGCCCAGCGCCGAGGCGGCCCGTACCCGGGTCCTCGCGCTGGGCGCCACGCCGCGCCGGGCGCGGCGTCTGCAGCGTGACGTCATCGTCGACACGGCCGACGGCGCGCTCGTCTCGCGCGGCTGCGCGCTGCGCGTGCGCGACGACGATGGCCACGCCTATCTGACCTACAAGGGCGCGGTGGTGCCCGGCCCCCTCAAGGTGCGCGAGGAACTCGAGACCTCGGCGGCGAGCGCCGAACGGCTGCTCCGCATCCTCGCCGCGCTCGGCTACCAGCCGATCTTCCGCTACGAGAAGTACCGCGAGGAACTCGCCGTGCCCGGCGCCCTCATCGCCATCGACGAGACACCTATCGGGACGTTCCTCGAAATCGAAGGCCAGGACGCGGCCATTCACGACTGGGCGGCGCGCCTCGGCTTCTCCCCCGCCGACTACATCACCGCGTCGTATCGCAGTCTCTGGGTGGCCGCTGGCGGCGAGGCCGCCCGCGCCGGCGACATGACCTTCGGTGCCGGTCCGTCGTGATCGACGCCGCCATCCTGCTGGCCGCCGGCTACGGCACGCGCCTCGCACCGCTCTCGTGGGTGCGCGCGAAAGCCGCGCTGCCGGTGGCCGGCGAGCCGATCATCCGCCGGCAGATCCGCTGGCTCGCTGCCGCCGGCGTGCGCCGCGTGGTCGTCAACCTGCACCACCTGCCGTCCAGCATCACGGGCCTCGTCGGGCACGGCCGCGATCTCGACGTGGACGTGCGCTACTCGTGGGAGCCGATCGTGCTCGGCTCGGGTGGCGGGCCGCGGCGCGCCTTCGACCTGCTCGACCGCGACCGCGCGTTCATCGTCAACGGGGACACGCTGACCGATCTGGACCTCGGCGCTCTGGCGGCCGCCCACGCGGCCCACCGGCCGCTCGTCACGATGGCCTCGACGCCCGACGCCCGGCCCGGCTACAACGCGCTGGCCGTGACCGTCGACGGACGCTTCGCCGGCGTCACCCGGGCCGGCCACGCGCCCGCACCCGCGCTGGCTGACCTGCGGCACGTGCACTTCATCGGCGTCCAGGTGGCGGAACGTACGGCCTTCGCGGCGGCCTCGCCGGATGTCCCGTCCGAAACCCTGAAGACGCTGTATCCGGCGCTCATCGCCCAGGATCCCGCCAGCGTGCGGGTGTGGCCGAGCGCGGTCACCTTCCACGACATCGGCACCCCGGCCGATTACCTGGCCACGGTGCGGACCGTGGCCGCCGCCGAAGGCCGCGCCCTCGTTCGCGGCGACGACGTGACGCTTGCCGAGGACGCCGACGTCACGGGCACGGTCATCTGGAACGACGTCACGGTCGGCGCAGGCGCCGTCGTGCGCGACTGCGTGCTCGCCGACGGCGTCACCGTACCGCCCGGCCGCCACTTCTCGCGCGTGGCCGTGGTGCCGCGCGCCCTCGTACCACCGGGCGGACGCGGCGAGGCCGAGGGCGATCTCTGGATCGCGCCGCTCGACGTCCCCAGATAGAATTCCCCGCGATGTCCGCCGATCTCGACCAGCGCGTCGCCGCGTACCTCGACCTCCACGGCCTGACGGCCGACGTGCAGCGCACGGTGCTGCTCACGGGCGACGCCTCCGACCGCCGCTATGTGCGTGTGCTCATGCGCGGCCGGCCGTCGATCGTCCTGAGCGTGCACGCCGGCCCGATCGACTACGCCACGTCGCCGTTCGTGCGTGTCGCCGAACTCTTCGCCGCCATGCCGGTGCCAATCCCGGCGCTGCTGCACCACGACGACGCCCTCGGCATCCTCGCGCAGCAGGACCTCGGCGACGTGACGCTGCAGGCGCACCTGGGCGGCGCCTCGTCCACCGAACGGGCCGCGCGCTACCGCGAGGCCGTCGGCCTCATCGTGCGCATCCAGCAGCGCGGCGCGGCGCTCGCCTCGGAGGCCTATCCCCCGTACGGCGTCGCGTTCGACCGCGAGAAGCTCACCTGGGAACTCGAGTTCTTCGTGCGGCACTTCCTGCTCGCGTACCGCGGCGCCGTGCCGGAGGAGCCGATCCGCGAGGCGCTGCGCGCCGAGTGGGCGCTCATCGTGGACGAACTCGCGGCCGAGCCGCGCGTGCTCTGCCACCGCGACTACCACAGCCGGAATCTCATGTGGCACGACGGCGCCCTGCACGTCATCGACTTCCAGGACGCGCGCATGGGGCCCGATACGTACGATCTCGTCTCGCTGCTGCGCGATTCCTACGTCGATCTGCCCGACGCCGCGGTGGACGATCTCATCGACTACTACTACGCGCTCTCGCGCGGCACGGCGGCGACACCGGCCGAGAGCGCCGAGTTCCGGCGCCGCTTCGACCTGATGGCGCTGCAGCGCAACCTGAAGGCGCTCGGCACCTTCGGCTACCAGACGACGACGCGCGGCAATCCCGTCTACATGCAGTACGTCCCGCGCACGCTGACGTACGTGAAGCGCACGCTCGGCCGCGATCCCCGTTTCGGCCGCCTGGCCGGGCTGCTCGGCGGCCTCGTCGACGAGCTGCGGTACAATTCCGGCCCATCGTGAGCGCCGCCCGCTTCAGCGTGTCCACGTATCTGTTCCACCAGGGCCGCCTCGACCGCGAGCACCTGGTGGAGGTCGCGGCGCATGGCTTCGACGCCATCGAGCTCTTCGCCCTGAAGTCGCACTTCGATTACACCGATCCGGCCGCCGTGCAGCAGCTCGGCGAGTGGCTCGACGACACGCGGCTCACGCTCTCGGCCGTGCATGCGCCGACGGCGCTCGCCTACGACGGGCGCTGGCACGGCACGCTGTCGCTCGCCGCCCGCGACGGCGCCGCCCGCTCGGCGGCGGTGGAAGAAACCCGCGCCGCGCTCGACGTGGCGCGCACGCTGCGCGTCGATACGCTCGTCGTGCACCTCGGCCTGCCGGAGCATGTCGCCACGGCCGGCGACAACGACGCCGCGGCTGCCAGGAGCAGCCTCGACGTGCTGATGCCCTACGCCGGCGAACGCGGCGTGCAGGTGGCGCTCGAGGTGCAGACCAACCGCCTCTCGACCCCAGACGCGCTCGTGGCGCTCATCGAAGACGCCGCCGACTGGCCGGTGGCCGGCATCTGCCTCGACACCGGCCACGCCCGGCTGCTCGGCGATCCAGCGGACGCGATCGAGTCGGCCTCCGGCCACATCATCGCCACGCACGTGAACGACAACCGCGGATCGCGTGACGACCATCTCGTGCCCTACGACGGTTCGATCGACTGGGCCCGCACCTTGCTGGCCTTTCTCAAAGTGGGTTACGCCGGGCCCTGGACGTTCGAACTCGCGTCGGCGGCCTCGCCCGTCGCCGTGCTGGCGCGCGCCGCCCAGGCCCGCCAGCGCTTCGAGCAGGCGCTCGGCATCAACGACGAGCTGATGAGCCAATGAGCATCCCGACCATCTCCATCCACCGCATCGGCGAACACGCCGGCCAGGACGTCCAGATCAAGGGCTGGCTGCACAACCGCCGCTCGAGCGGCAAGATTCACTTCCTCGTGGTGCGCGACGGCACCGGCTTCCTCCAGGTCGTGATGGGCAAGAACGACGTCGGCGAAGACGCCTTCAAGGCCGCCGACCACCTGGCGCAGGAAACCTCGATCATCGTGCGCGGCAACGTGCGGGCCGATGCGCGCGCGAAGGGCGGCTACGAACTCGTGGCCTCCGGCTTCGAGGTCGTGGGCGTGTCGCACGACTACCCCATCACGCCCAAGGAACACGGCGTGGACTACCTGATGGACCGCCGCCATCTGTGGATCCGGGCCGAGCGGCAGACGGCCATCCTGAAGGTGCGCCACGAAGTGGTGAACGCCGTCCGCGACTTCTTCAACAGCGAAGGCTTCATCCTCGCCGACACGCCGATCTTCACGCCGGCGGCCTGCGAAGGCACGACCACGCTCTTCCCCGTGCAGTACTTCGACGACACCACGGCCTACCTCACGCAGAGCGGACAGCTCTATAACGAGGCCAACGCGATGGCGCTCGGCAAGGTCTACTGCTTCGGCCCGACGTTCCGCGCCGAGAAGAGCAAGACGCGCCGGCATCTCACCGAGTTCTGGATGGTCGAGCCCGAGATGGCGTACGCCGACCTGAACGACGTCATCAACCTGGCCGAGCGTCTGGTGACGAGCGTGGTCGCGCGCGTGCTCGACAAACGGGCGGCGGAACTGAAGTTCCTCGAACGCGACACGACGAAGCTCGAAGCGGTGAAGACGCCGTTCCCGCGCATGACCTACGACGATGCGGCGAAGCTGCTCGTCGAGAAGGGCCTGCCCTTCCAGCACGGCACGGACCTCGGCGGCACGGATGAAACCGTGCTCTCGCAGCAGTTCGACGCGCCGCTCTGCGTCACGCACTACCCGGCGGCCGTGAAGGCGTTCTACATGAAGTCGGATCCGCAGCAGCCCGACAAGGCGCTCTGCGTGGACGTGCTTGCGCCGGAGGGCTACGGCGAGATCATCGGCGGCGGCCAGCGCCTCGACGATCTGGACATCCTGATCCAGCGCATCAAGGACCACGAGCTGCCGCAGGAAGCCTTCGAGTGGTATCTCGACCTGCGCCGCTACGGCACCGTGCCGCACGGCGGCTTCGGCATGGGCATCGAACGCGTGGTCACGTGGATCTGCGGCCTCGACCACCTGCGCGAGACCATCCCGTATCCGCGCATGCTCTACCGCATCTACCCGTAACCAGGGGTGCCGCCCGCCCGCCGCGGAGTGCCGGGCGTTCGGGCGGCGGCCCGGGCCGGTGTACAGTGGTGGGATGTCCCGAGACGCCGCCCGCCGGCATGACGCCGTCCCCGAGCCCCGGGACCCGAGCCCCGAGCCCCGCCTGTGAAAATCGGCTTCGTTTCCCTCGGCTGCCCCAAGAACCTCGTCGACTCCGAGGTGATGCTCGGCACGGCTGAGCAGGCCGGCCACGAAATCACGACCGACGCCGACGGCGCCGACGTGGTCATCGTGAACACCTGCGCCTTCATCGACCGCGCCAAGCAGGAGTCGATCGACACGATTCTCGAGATGGCGGCGAAGAAGAAGGCCACCGGCGGACGCCTGGTTGTCACCGGCTGCCTGGCCGAACGCTACCGCGACAGCCTGCAGAAGGAAATCCCTGAGATCGACGCCATCCTCGGCACCGGCGACGTCCCGAACATCCTCGAAGCGATCCAGCCCGGCTCCACGGCCGCGAGAGCGACGGGCGCTGCGCCGCTGACGTTCTACAAGAGGGATCCGAAGCCGGCGAGCGGAGCGATGCCGGCACAGGGGACGCCGAGCGAAGCGACGGCGTCCGCAGCGGGACACGCGCACGCCCCAGCCCCCAGCCCCGAGCCCCCAGCCCCGGTCTTCGGCGTGGATCTGCCCACATATCTTTACGGTGCCGACACGCCACGCCGCCTTTCGACCCCCGGCCACTACGCCTACGTGAAGATCGCCGAGGGTTGCGACTACAAGTGCGCGTTCTGCGTGATCCCGAAGATGCGCGGCCACTACCGCAGCCGCAGCATCGAGTCGGTCGTGGCCGAAGCGCACCAGCTGGCCGCCCGCGGCGTGAAGGAACTGCTGCTCGTCTCGCAGGACACGACCTTCTACGGCATCGACCGCAAGGAACGCGACGCGCTGCCGCGCCTCATCGAGGCGCTCGACCAGGTGGACGGCATCGAGTGGGTGCGCCTGCTCTACCTCTACCCGACCACCATCACCGACGCCACCATCGACGCCATCGCCGCCAGCCGCAAGGTGGTCCGCTACATCGACCTGCCGCTGCAGCACGCGTCAGACGCCGTGCTGAAGCGCATGAAGCGCCCCGGCACGCGCGCCTCCTACGAACGGCTGCTCGGCAACATCCGCGCGAAGATGCCCGACGTGGCCCTGCGCACCACCTTCATCGTGGGGTTCCCCGGCGAGACCGAGGCCGACGTCGAGGAGCTGCTGGCCTTCATCACGGCCGTCGGCTTCGACCACGTGGGCGTCTTCACCTACAGCCACGAGGAAGACACCTCGGCCTTCGACCTCGTGGACGACGTGCCGGCGGCCGAGAAGACCCGCCGCCAGAAGCGGGTCATGGCCCTCCAGAAGCGGCTGGTGGCGAAACGGCAGAAGGCGAAGGTGGGCGCCCGCGTCCGCATGGTCGTGGACGGGCCGTCGCCGGAGCACGAATGGGTGTTCACGGGCCGGCTGCCGGGCCAGGCCCCCGAAATCGACCCGCAGGTCTACCTGACCGACGCCGATCCGGCCACACTTTCGCCCGGCCAGTTCCTGGAGGTCGAAATCGTGGGGGCCGAGGGCTACGATCTGGTCGCCCGGCCTCTGGACCTCTGAGCTTCCCGGATGCTAGACTTAACGGTCCGGTGCTGATCTGGCAAAACCAGAGTGGGCTGTAGCCCACTCTTTTTTGTTTCTGGGTAAGTCGTGCTGCCACTTGAACGGATTCGGGAGCTCGCGGCGGGAATCGCCGGGGCGTATGGCCTCGAGCTGTTCGATGTGACGTACGGGCGTGAAGCCGGCCGGAACGTACTGCGGGTCGTGCTCGACAGGCCTGGCCCCTCGGCCACCGCCGAGGATAGCGTGAGTCTGGAGCATTGCCAGAAGGTGAGTGAAGAACTGAGCGCGGTGCTCGACGTCGATGACGTCGTGCCCGACGAGTACACGTTGGAGGTGTCGTCGCCGGGGCTCGACAGACCGCTCCGGTCGCGCGACGACTACCAGCGGTTTGCGGGACGGCTGGCGAAGATCGTCACCGCCGAACCCATCGCCCGGCAGACGGCCTTCGCGGGTCACCTGCGGGGTGTGGATGGCGACGACGTGCTGTTCGAGAACCAGGGCGGCAAGCTGATTCGGCTGCCGCTGGGGCTCATCCGGCGCGCCCGTCTCGAAGTGGAGTTTTGAGGAACATGGCGACCAACCCGTTGATGCAGACCATCGAGGCGCTGGCCAAGGAAAAGGGCATCGAGCCCGGCGTGGTCATCGCCGCGATGGAAGAAGCCGTGCTGACGGCTTCGCGCAAGTACTACAAGGCCGGCGAGGAACTGAAAGCCAAGCTCAATACCGACACCGGCCAGGTGGAGCTCTTCGCGGTCAAGACGATCGTCGACGAGGTCACCAACCCCGCCACCGAGATCTCGCTGGCCGAGGCGCTCGAGATGTACGGCGCCGATGCCGGCGTCGAAGTGGGCTACCAGATCGAATTCCCCAAGAGCACCGAGGTGCTCGGCCGCATCGCCGCGCAGACCGCCAAGCAGGTGATCTTCCAGAAGGTGCGGGAAGCCGAACGCGAGAACGTGTTCCTGGAGTTCGACCAGCGCGTCGGCGAGGTCCTGACCGGCCTCGTGAAGCGCTTCGAACAGGGCGACATGATCGTCGAGATCGGCCGCATCGAAGCCATCCTGCCCCGCAAGGAGCAGTCGCGCGCCGAAAGCTACAACCAGGGCGATCGCGTGCGCGCGGTCATCCGCGGCGTGAACAAGAGCGCCAAGGGGCCGCAGGTCGTGCTGTCGCGCACCGATCCGGCCCTGCTCATCAAGCTCTTCGAGCAGGAAGTGCCGGAAATCTACGACGGCACGGTGATGATCCGCGGCGCCGTGCGCGAAGCCGGCGACCGCGCCAAGGTGGCCGTCTACTCGCGCGAACGCGACATCGATCCGGTGGGCGCCTGCGTGGGCATGAAGGGCACGCGCGTGCAGGCGATCATCCGCGAGCTGCGCGGCGAGAAGATCGACATCGTCGAATGGTCCGACGACCCGGTCCAGTTCGTGATGAACGCGCTCAGCCCCGCCAAGGTGCAGCGTGTCTCGATCACCGACGACGAGAACAAGGTGATGGAAGTGCTGGTGGAAGACAGCCAGCTCTCGCTCGCGATCGGCAAGAAGGGTCAGAACGTGCGCCTCGCGGCCAAGCTGACCGGCTGGAAGATCGACATCAAGAGCGAAGAAGAGAAGCGCAAGGAAGTCGAAGCGGAGCTCGGCGCCCTTGAAGCGGGCACGGGTGACGAGGCGGCTGCGGGCGACGAGGCTGCGGCCGAGACGCCGGCCGCCGAGCCGGAGGCCGCGCCCGACGCGGGCACGTCCGGCGGCAACGATCAGTAAGTCGGTACGTCTTTTCAGGGGTGACTGTTGGCCACTGTCCGGATCTTCAAAGTCGCAGAGCTGCTGGGCACGACCAGCCAGGAAGTCCTCCAGCTGCTCAAGCAGAACCACGGCATCGAGCTGAAGAGCGCCTCGAGCACCGTGGAGGAGATCGTGGCGCGCCAGTTCGTCGAACGACTGGCGCGGCAGCGCGGGATCGAGCTGCCGAAGGGCGACATCTTCTCGGAGACGGCGGTCAAGGCCGCCAAGGCCAAGACGGCGTCCACCAAGAAGGGCCAGGCGCCCGAGCCGCCGAAGCCGACCGGCCCGCCCCTGCCGCCGCCCCGTCTCATCCGCACCCAGCGCCCGCCGACGGCGCCCGGACACGACGCGCCCGGT
>JALHON010000019.1 GCA_022842985.1 Acidobacteriota bacterium
TGACGGCACCGAGGCCGCCGCGGTGGCGACTGCCGTGCTCATCGGCGACCGCGCGGGCCTCGCCGCGCCCCTCGAAGACCGGCTGCAGCGCGCCGGCACGTTCCATGTCATCGCCATCTCGGGCGGCAACATCGCGCTGTGGTCGCTCCTCACGCTGTGGGTGGCGGCGCGGCTGACCCGCCGCCGCCCGCTGGCGCTGGCGCTGGCCGCGGCCACACTCATGGCCTACGCGGCCGTGGTGGGCGGCGGCGCGTCGGTGCTGCGGGCGACCGGTATGGCGCTCGTGGGCATCGCAATGCAGTGGCTCGACCAGCGGGGTGCGGCCATCAACGTGCTGGCCCTCACCGCGGCGGCCCTGGTCGCGGCCGACCCGCTGCTCGTGTTCGACATCGGTTTCTGGCTCACGAGCGCCGCCACGGCGGGTCTCGTCGTGGGCCTGCCGGGGCCGTCGGCCGGGGAGTCGCGGCTGCGGGCGTGGACGCGCACGCTCGTGCTCACGTCGGTCTGGGCGGAAGCGGCGTTGTTGCCGATCGTGGCCGCCGTCTTTCAGCAGGTCACGCTGGCCGGTGTGGCGCTCTCGGCCGTGGCCATCCCGGCGATGGGGGTGGTGCAGATGGCGGCTCTCGCGGCCGTGGCAGCCGATGCCGTGGCACCGGCGCTGCTCCCGGTGTGCGGTGCGCTGATCGCGACAGCCACGGCCGTCGTCTCCGAGTCGGCGCGGCTCGTGGACGTGGCGCCATGGCTCTCGTGGCGGGTGCCGCCGCCGTCGTGGCCGGCCATCGCCGTCTACGCGGCGGCGGTGGCGGCGTGGCTGGTCTCACGCCGGGCCAATGCGGACACGGCCTGGATGGCGCGGCTGCGGCGGGCCTCCGCGGTCGCGGCGCCGGCGGCCGCACTGTGGATCGCCGTCTCACCGCTGACGCTCGTCGCGTGGCCGTTGGGGGAGCTGCGCGTGCAGGTCTTCGACGTCGGGCAGGGCGACGCGGTGCTGGTGCAGTTTCCGAACGGCCGGCGGATGCTCGTGGATGCCGGCGGCGCGTCCTCCGAGGGCCGCGACCTGGGGCAGCGCGTGGTCGGGCCGACGCTGCGGGCTCGCGGCCTGCGGCGCCTCGACTACCTCGTCGTCACCCACGCGGACCGCGACCACATCGGCGGTGCCGCCACGCTCGTGCGCGAGTTCCGCCCGGCCGAGGTGTGGATCGGCGTGCCGGTGGCCGACGACGCGGCGACGGCGGCACTACGCGCCGCGGTGCACGCGGCAGGCGCTACGTGGCGAGAGAGCCGGCGCGGCGAGCGGATCGACGTCGGCAGTGTGCAGCTGCACGTCGTGCATCCGCCGCCGCCCGACTGGGAGCGGCAGCGCGTGCGCAACGACGACTCGGTGGTGCTCGCGCTCCGCTACGGCGGGGTACGCGTGCTGCTGACCGGTGATGTCGGTGGCGCGGTGGAGCCCGAGATCGCGGCGGCGATCGACGCCGCGGATCCGGTGCCGCCGCGCGTCACGGTGCTGAAGGTGGCGCACCACGGCAGCGGCGGCAGCACGGACGCCGCCTGGCTCACGGCGACGCGGCCGTCACTGGCGATCGTGAGCGCCGGGGCGACGAATCCGTTCGGACATCCGGCACCGGCCACCCTCGCGCGCCTGCGCGCCGCCGGGGCAGAGGTCTGGCGCACCGATCACGACGGCGAAGTGGGCGTGCGTACCGATGGCCGGGCGATCGAGGTGCGCGGGTTCACCGGGCGCACGCGCTGGCTCGAGGCTCAGCCGCGGTAATCCTTGTTTTCGAGCTGGAAGCGGATGCCGTCGGGGTCGTTGAAGTAGACCTCGGGCTTGTCCTTGCGGATCGTCGCCTTGATGCCCTGGGCCTCGAGCTTCGCCGCCATGGCGTTCACGTCGTAGTTGTCGACGCCGAAGCACACGTGATCGACGCGGCCAGGGTTCGGCATCTTGTAGAGGCCGAGGAAACTCGTGCCGAGCGCCAGGTTGATGCCGGTGCCCTGCGTGGAGACGACCGGCATGCCGAAGGTCTTCTGGAAGAACTGCTTCGAGGCTTCGGGATCGGTGACGGCAAGCGACACGTGATTGAGCGACAGCGCCGGAATCGGCGGCGCCTGCGCGGCGGCCTCGCTGGCCGACGCGGCGCCGACGAGCGCGGCCAGGCCCTGCACGAGCTGGCGGCGGGTGAGCCGGCCGGATTCGAATGCGGACACGAGCGAGTCGATGGCGATCATGGAGCCTCCGTGCGGATGGCGCGCCCGGCGGCCTCCGCGTCGTCGCGCTTGATGGCATCCCAGAGCGCGTTCTGCTGGTCGAGCGTGAGGTCGGCGAGCCGCGTGCCATCGGCGATGGCGCGTGTCTCCATCCGGGTGAACCGTCCCTGGAACTTGTCGGCGGCGCGGCGCAGGGCCGCTTCGGGTTCCACGCCGAGTTTGCGCGCATAGTTGGCGCAGGCGAAGAGCAGGTCGCCGAGCTCGTCTTCGAGCGCGTCGGTGGCGGCCGGTCCCGCGGCGGCGCCACGGGCCTCGGCGATCTCCCCGAGCTCTTCGTGGATCTTGGCGACGACGTCGTCGGGGGTCGTCCAGTCGAAGCCCACCGTCGCGGCCCGCGCCGTCATCTCGTAGGCGCGCAGCAGCGCCGGCATCGAACGCGGCACGCCGCTCAGAATCGTCTTCGGCGAATTGCCGGCGGCGCCACGTTCGGCCGCCTTCAGGTCCTCCCACTTCTTCACGACGTCGCCGGAGGTCATCGCCTCGGGAGCCTCGGCGAGCGGGATGCCGTCGGGCGTGAACACATGCGGATGACGCCGCACGAGTTTCTGCGCGATACCGTTCACCGCGTCGGCGATCGAGAAGTGGCCGGCCTCTTCCGCGATCTGGGCGAGGAACACCGCCTCGTACAGGTAGTCGCCGAGTTCTTCGCGCAGCGCCGGCAGGTCTCCCTGGTCGAGCGCATCGAGCAGTTCGTAGGTCTCCTCCAGCACGTACGGGCGGAGCGACTGCAGGGTCTGCTCGCGGTCCCACGGGCAGCCGCCCGGCGCGCGGAGGGCCCGCATGATGCGGACGAGATGCTCGAAGCTGTCGGCGGCGGGTGTCGGCATGGGCAGGCGTATCGGGGCGCTATGCTACCATTCGAGCGTCTCAGCCGTGGCCGACACGAACCCTGTCCCCAACGACGCGCGCGTCAGTTTCCTCGCGTTTCTCTACTCCCTCGCCGGCAGTGCCGCCGTGCATTTCGGCGACGTCGCCGACCCGGCGACGGGGGAGAAACGGGCCCCGAACCTCGAGCAGGCGGGGCACGTCATCGAGGTCATGGCGATGCTCGAACAGAAGACCAAGGGCAACCTGACGAGCGAGGAGCGCCAGTTCCTCGAGACGGTGCTCTACGAACTGCGCATGCGGTTCGTCGCGCTCAAGGGCTCGAGCGGGCGGCCCTGATGCCGGCGGCGCGGGTCACGTTCCTCGGCACCGGCACGTCGCACGGGGTGCCGATGATCGGATGCCGCTGCGCGGTCTGCCGCTCCGACGACCCGCGCGACCGGCGCCTGCGTCCCTCGATTCACATCGCCGTCGACGGCGGGCCGCACGTGCTCGTCGACACCGCGACCGACCTGCGCCAGCAGGCGCTCACGCACGACATCACCCGCGTCGATGCCGTGCTCTTCACCCACAGCCATGCCGACCACGTGATGGGGCTCGACGAGCTGCGGCGGTTCACGCTGACGCCCGGCCGCAGGCTGCCGATCTACGCCGATGCGAAGACCGGCGGCGAGCTGCGCCGCATCTTCTCATATGCGTTCGGCGCGCCGGCCGGGCCCGGCGGCGGCGTGCCGCAACTGGCGCTCGCCGAGATCGACGGCCCGTTCGTGGTCGACGGCCTCGCCGTGCAGCCGGTGCCGGTCATGCACGGCCCGCAGCCGATTCTCGGGTTCCGCATCGGCGGCTTCGCCTACCTCACCGACTGCAATCACGTGCCCGAGGCGTCGATGGCGCTGCTCACCGGCCTCGACGTGCTCGTGCTCGACGCGCTGCGCCATCGTCCGCATCCGACGCACTTCACCCTCGCGGACGCCGTCGAGGTCGCCACGCGCATCGGCGCCCGCGAGACGTTCTTCACGCACATCTGCCACGACCTGCCGCACGCAGCGACGAACGCGACGCTGCCGGCCGGCATGGCGCTCGGCTACGATGGCCAGGTGGTGCAGCTGGCCGATGTGCCGCTCGCCGCGGCCGCGCCGGCCGGCGGGGGAGCCGCCTGACATGGACGTCGTCTACTTTCCCGACGACCCGCGGCCGCCACGCTGGATGAGTCCGGTGCTGGCGCTCGGCAACTTCGACGGGCTGCACCGCGGGCACCAGAAGATCATCGAGCGCATCCGGCGCAGTGCCGCCGACCGCGGCGCCACGGCGCTCGTGCTGACGTTCGACCCGCATCCGCCGCGCGTCGTGCGGCCCGACAAGGCGCCGCCGCTGCTCATGACGATGCCGCAGAAGGTGGCGGCGCTCGAGAAGGCCGGCCTGCACGGCGTGGCCGTCGTCCGTTTCACCGACGCGTTCTCGCGTCTGTCGCCCGACCAGTTCGTGCGCCAGGTCCTCGTCGACTGGCTGCGCGTCTCGGAAGTGTGGGTGGGCGCCGACTTCCTGTTCGGCCACGAACGCGCCGGCACCTTTTCGGTGCTGCGCAGTCTGGGCACGCAGTACGGCTTCCGGGCCGAGAAGATCGATCCGGTGCGCTACAAGGAGTTCGTCGTGTCGAGCACGCGCATCCGCCGGCTGGTGGCCGAGGGGCGCGTCGACGAGGCGGGCGCCCTGCTGGGCCATCACTACACGATCGACGGCACCATCACGGCCGGGGCCGGCCGGGGCCGCACGCTGGGGTTCCCTACGGCCAACCTTTCGACCGACAATGAACTGGTGCCGCCCACCGGGGTCTACGCCACCACCGCCGAACTGCACGGCACCCGCTGGCCGGCCGTGACGAACATCGGCGTGCGCCCGACGTTCGAGGCGGCCGGGGCGGTCACGGTGGAAACGCATATCCTCGGCCTCGCAGTCGACGTCTACGGCGCGCGGGTGTCGCTCAGCTTCATCCAGCGGCTGCGCGACGAGCGGAAGTTCCCCGATGTCGACGCGCTGCGCGAGCAGATCGCGGCCGACGTCCGCCGGGCCGGGCGCCTCTTCGACAACATCTCGGTATGACGATGACACCACGGGATTTCGAGTTCTCGATGCAGGTCAGCAGCGGACGCGCCATGCTCGGCGCGGTGCGGGATCTTGCCTCCACGGTGGCGGCGTATGCCGGCGGCCAGGCCCTGGCGGCGGCGGTGGCCGATGAAGTGGTGTCGGCGGCCGAAGCGGCGATTGCCGCGAGCCGCGGCGACGGCACGCCGATCGACGTGCGGTTCCGGCGCACCGACGACTGCCTCGACGTGTTCGTCTCTGGCGGCGCTGCCACCACGCTTGCGACGGCGCCGCACTCGCGCGGGCACGGCCTGTCGGTCGACTGGCTGAACGACGGCGGCCGTCCCGTGTGCCACATCCGCCAGGCGATGGCATAAGGAACCGATGTCCATGCGTCTCTACAACACCCTCACGCGCCAGCGCGAAGACTTCGTGCCCGCCGATGGCCGCCTGGTGCGCATGTACGCCTGCGGCCTCACGGTCTACGCGCGTGGTCACATCGGCAACTTCCGCACCTTCATCAGCCTCGACGTGCTGCGCCGCGCCCTCAAGTACGTGGCCGGGTTCGAGGTGAAGCAGGTCGTGAACTTCACCGACGTCGACGACAAGACGATTGCCGGCGCCGAACGCGAGGGTGTGCCGCTCGGCGACTACACGGCCCGTTACATCACGGCGTTCCACGAAGACTGCGCGGCGCTCGGCCTCGAGCCGTCGGAAGAGAATCCGCGCGCGACCGACCCGGCGAACATCCAGGCGATGAGCGACATGATCGCCACGCTCGAGCAGAAGGGGCACACCTACCGCAGCGACGGCTCGATCTACTTCAAGATCGCGACGATGCCGAACTACGGCCGGCTGGCGCGCCTCGACCACGAAGGCATCCTGGCCGGCGCACGCGTCGACTCGGATGAGTACGACAAGGAAGACGCCCGGGATTTCGTGCTCTGGAAGGCGACCAAGCCCGGCGAGCCCACATGGGACGCCGGCGTGGGCCCCGGCCGCCCGGGCTGGCACATCGAGTGCTCGGCGATGGCGCTCCGGCTGCTCGGCGAATCGCCGATCGATATTCATGCCGGCGGCATCGACCTCATCTTCCCGCATCACGAGAACGAGATCGCGCAGAGCGAGTGCGCCACGGGCAAGCCGTTCGCGCGCACGTGGGTGCACTTCGAACATCTGCTGGTCGAGAACCAGAAGATGTCGAAGTCGCTCGGCAACGTCTACACGCTGCCGGATGTGGTGAGCCGCGGCTTCCGCGTCTCGACGCTGCGCTACCTGCTGCTCTCCGCGCACTACCGCTCGCGCCTCAACTTCACGTGGGCCGGCATGGCGCAGGCCGAGGAAGCGATCCGCCGCTGGACCGACTTCCTGGCCCGCCTCGACACCATTACCGGCGGCGCCGCGCACGCCGAGGTGGCCGAGAAGGCTGGCGCCGCACGCGCCGCGTTCGACGCGGCCATGGCCGACGATCTCAACACCGCCGCCGCGCTCGGCGAGGTGTTCGAGCTGGTGCGCGCCCTGAACACGGCCGCCGACAGCGGCGGGCTCGGCGTGGCGGACGTGGCGGTCGTGCGCGAGGTGTTCGCGCACTTCGACGACGTCATCGGCGTGGTGTCACTGCGCCGGAAGGAGGACGCCTCGGCCGGTCTCTCGGAGACCGAGATCGAGCGCTATATGCACGACCGGCAGGAGGCGCGCCGCCGCCGCGACTTCGCCGCCGCCGATCGTATCCGCGCCGAGCTCCTCGAGCTGGGCGTCATCCTCGAAGACGGGCCGCAGGGGACCCGCTGGAAACGAAAGTAGGGAAGCGATGGACGCGCCGAATCTGAAGACGCCCCTGCCGGGGCCGAAGGCCAAGGCTCTCATCGAACGCGACGGCAAGGTCGTTTCGCCGTCCTACACCCGCGACTATCCGTTCGTCATCGCCCGCGGCGTCGGTGCCACGGTGGAAGACGTGGACGGCAACGTGTTCCTCGACTGCGCGGCCGGCATCGCCGTGAACTCGACCGGGCACTCCCACCCGAAGGTGGTCGCCGCGATCGTCGACCAGGCGCAGAAGTTCCTGCACATGTCGGGCACCGACTTCTACTACGAGCCGCAGGTGCGGCTCGGCGAAGAACTGGCCGCCACCGCGCCCTTCGCGGGCCCCGTGCGCACGTTCTACGCGAACTCGGGCACCGAAGCCAACGAAGCGGCCATCAAGATGGCGCGCTACCACACGAAGCGCTTCGGCATCCTCGGCTTCCTCGGCAGTTTCCACGGCCGCACGCTCGGCTCGCTCTCGCTCACCTCGAGCCGCGCCATCCAGCGCCGCGGCTTCGGGCCGATGCAGGGCGGCACGTTCCACGCGCCGTACGCGACGTGTTACCGCTGCCCGGTGGGGCTCACGCCCGATCGCTGCGGCGCCGAGTGCCTCGACTTCCTCGAAGAGCAGGTGCTCGTGCACCTCATCTCGCCGGATGACGTCGCGGCCGTGCTCGTGGAGCCGATCCAGGGCGAAGGCGGCTACGTGGTGCCGGCGAAGGCCTTCCACGAACGGCTGCGCGCGCTCACGACCAGGCACGGCATGCTGCTCATGGTGGATGAAGTGCAGTCGGGCATGGGCCGTACCGGCAAGATGTGGGCGATCGAACACTTCGGCGTGCAGCCGGACGTGGTCACCGCCGCCAAGGGCATCGCCTCGGGGCTGCCGCTCGGCGTCACCATCGCCCGGTCCGAGGTGATGGCGTGGCCGCCGGGCGCGCACGCCAGCACCTTCGGCGGGAATCCCGTGTCGTGCGCGGCGGCGATTGCCACCATCGACCTGCTGCGCGAGTCGCTCGTGAAGAACGCGGCCGAGGTGGGTGAGCACCTCCTGAGCGGCCTGCGGGCGCTCATGGACAAGCACGCGATCATCGGCGATGTGCGCGGCAAGGGCCTGATGGTGGGCGTAGAGCTCGTGCGCGACCGTCAGACCAAGGAGCGCGCGACCGAGGAGCGGAACGCGGTCGTGGAGGAAGCATTCCGGCGCGGCATGCTCATCCTCGGCGCCGGCCGCAACGCCATCCGCTTCTCGCCGCCGCTCGTGCTCTCGAAGGCCCAGGCCGACACGGCCGTGCGGATCTTCGACGAGGCGATCACGGCCGTCACCGCGCGCCGGAAGTAGTGCCGGCGGGGCCGGTCCGGCCCTTGCAGTCTGCCGTGCATGACGCATGCACGGCAGGCCCTCGGGCTCGAGGGCGAAACACGCGCCTGTCAGGCGGTGGAAGCCCGCGGCTATCGCGTGCTGGCGCGGCGCTACCGCACGCGGCACGGTGAGCTCGACATCGTCGCGCGCCATGACGGTGCCATCGTGTTCGTCGAAGTGAAGACCCGCCGGGGTGGCAGCTTTGGCGGACCCGCGGCGGCGGTGACGTGGCAGAAACAGCGACGCCTCGTGGCGATGGCCACCGACTATCTGGCGCGGCATCGCCTGGAGCGTTGCGCCGTGCGTTTCGACGTGGTGAGCGTGGAGTTCCTGGCCGACCGGGGCCCCGTGGTCACGATCATTCCCGACGCCTTCCGGCCCGGCTGGTGAACCGTTCGGTGTACGCTAGATCGCGATGTCGGAGTGGCGTGCGGATCCGGTGACCGGGCAGTGGACCATCGTGGCGGACGACCTGCCGCTGGCCCGGCGCGACTTCGTGCTCGACGGCGTGAGCCGCCCGCTCGACACGCCGTGTCCGCTCTGTGAGGGGCGTGAGCTCACCGCCGGCCACGAGATCACCGCCGTGCGTCACGGCTCGGCGCCGGATGCTCCGGGCTGGTCGCTGCGCGTCGTGCCGAACCGGGTACCGGCGCTGCGGGTGGAAGCCGGCGTGAGCGGCGCGCACGACGGCCTCTTCGTGCACCGGCCCGGCCTTGGCGCGCACGAGGTCGTCGTCGAGACCCCGCGCCACGACGTGTCGTGGTACACGATGACGGCCGACGAACTGGGCTGCGTCCTGACCGCGTGGCGCGACCGGATGGCGGACCTGCGCCGGGACGGCCGGATGCGGTCGGCCGTGGCGTTCAAGAACCACGGGGTGGAGGCTGGCGCCCGCCTGACGCACGCGCACTCGCAGATCGTCGCCACGCCGGTCGTCCCGCCGGCCATCACACACGAAGTGGACGCGGCGCGCCGCCATCACACGGCCACCGGCACGTGCCTGTTCTGCGACCTCGTGGCGCAGGAACTGGCCGCCGGCGTGCGCGTGGTGCGCCAGACGCCCGCCTGCGTGGCGCTCGCGCCCTACGCCTCGCGCACGCCCTTCGAAACGTGGCTGCTGCCGGTGCGCCACGGCGCCCGCTTCGACGAGGCGACGGCAGACGACATCGCCGGTCTGGCCGCGTTGCTGCGCCAGGTGCTCGAGCAGGTAGGGCGCGAGCTGGAACGGCCGGCGTTCAACGCCGTGCTGCATTCCGCGCCGTTCGACGAACCGGGCGACGGCGCCTACCACTGGCATCTCGAACTTGTGCCCCGGGTGCTGCGCGCGAGCGGGCTGGACGTCGGGGCCGGCCTGCCCATCAACCCCGTCTCCCCGGAAAAAGCGGCACGCGTGCTGCGCGGCGGTGGGTGAGGGGAACAATTTCGCCCGGACCGCTTGCCGCGGATCGCGGCATTTGTTACACTTCCAGAACGTTCCCGGGCGGGAATAACTCAGTGGTAGAGTGCGACCTTGCCAAGGTCGAAGTCGCGGGTTCGAATCCCGTTTCCCGCTCCAACTTTCGCTCCATGGTGCTCAGCGAAGGTTGTCTCGCCGAAGCCCGCAGCGCGGGCGAAGGCGGACGGCACGGTCTTGTGAGACACTAGCCCCCGACCGCACGATCCCCACCAGCTCCAAGCGGCGCCGTAGCCAAGTGGTAAGGCAGAGGTCTGCAAAACCTCCATCCCCGGTTCAAATCCGGGCGGCGCCTCCAACTTCCGCGAGTTATCCCGGCGGAAGTTGTCTCGCCGAAGCCGCGTAGAGGCGAAGGCGGACCGCATCGATCGCTGGCGGCGGGGCCTGCATGCATCCAAGGCCGGCCTTACGCAGTTCGATCGGCGGCTCCGCTTCGCGCGTCGGTCACTCGCACCTTCCGGCGGCTTGCGCCTGCACAAGCCCTCAGGGGGCCCCCAGCCCCTGCCCTGGGGTTGCGCGCACTCTCGGTGCGAGTGTCGGATTCGTTCGCGCCGCGCTCAGAGTCGCCGCCGATCGAACCGCGTCAGGCCGGCAGGCCGGGGCGCCCGTCGCCACCAGGGGCCATTCAAGCTTTCCGCCCGATGGCCGATTCCTCAGGCCATGAACGTCAACTCCACCTCGTCCTCCGCGGCCGCCCTCGAAGCGCAGCGCGAAATCATCGTCATGAAGAAGCAGCAGGATGTGGCGAAGGAAGTCGGGCAGGCGCTCGTGGAGTTGGTGAAGGACACCCCGGCGCCTGCGCCGGGGCGTATCGACACCTACGCGTAAGGGCGGCGGCCGCCGATACGACGGCCGATTGAACGGGAGCCCTGCACGTTCCGGCGCCGCCTCGCGCGCGCCCCTCTGGTGGTTCGGCGTTGCCGCCGTCGCGCTGGCGCTGGCCATCGCCAGTCTGGTCCTCCGCGGCCTGAGTGCCGCCGGCCCGGCGTTGACGGCGTCGCGGTATCTGGACTGGCTGCTCGCGGTCTCGGCATGCCTTGTCCCCGCATGGCGTCTGTGCTGGAGCGGGCGCGTCCGCAGAGTCGCCGACAGCCTGGCACGCACACGATCGCGCCGGATAGCCGTGTCACTCGGCCTCAGTATGGCGGCGATGGTTGCCCTCCTGGCCGTGGCCTTCGCGGTGTTCCTCTGGCGTGGGCAGGTCGCCTACTCAATCGAGCACGACCTCAGTGGCTTGCCGCCGTCGACTAACGAAATCAGGATCGCCGGACTGGCGCGGCTCGCGACCACGACCCCGAACGAGCATCGGCTTCTCCGCGCCTATCTGGCCCGGAACTATCGCTGGATGGTGACCACGCGGGACGGCCAGCGCGTGGCGTTCCTCCGCGGCGGTGTGCCAGGCGCGCGGGTCCATGGCTCGAATGGCTATCAGTCCATCGGCACTGACGCCGCGCGCGGGCAGTATCGCCTGGGCGTCTATCTCGACACGCCGACACCGCCACCGTCTCGGGGGCCGATTGACACCGCGACGGCCGGAACGTCGGCCACGCGGGTGCGACTGCTGAAGCCACCGCTGGCCACCGTGCCTTACGACTCGTGGTTGTGGATCGCCGGCCGGTCGGCCGCTGTCGAGCTCTTCGAGCAGAGCGCCGTGCCGGAGCGCGTGGTGTCGAACGCGCTCATCGCGGAGTTCGGCACCGAGCTCTCGCGCGTGTTTGCCGCTGTGGACGCGTCCGCACTGGACGACCTGCTCGAGGCGGGTTCGCTCGCGGCGGTGAGCGATCCTCTGCTGGCGGTCGAGGCCGGCGAGCAGCAGCCTGGCGACGAGCACGCGCTCGGGCACGGTGTCTACGTCGTACGAGGTGCGGTCAATCCCGGTGAAGAAGGCCACGTGACCCTGCGCGCCATCGACGCGACCAGCGACACCACGCTTGATGTCACCGCGCTGCCCGCGCCGTTGGAGTACGTGGGATGGTCCGCCGACGAGTCGCGGCGCTATCGCTACGGCTTCGACGTGATTGTCGAAGACCGCGACGAGCGGGAGCAGATTGCCGCGCGGTTCGAACTGTGGTTCACGCCGTCGAACGGCGGACCGCCGCGGCGCCTGTCGGGCGTCGAACGGGTCATCCGCGGCTATCGCTACTGAATGAGGCGCCGCGGCGCCGCATTGGTGCTCGCAGGCGGGGCGTGGCGGACCGGTCCCCTCCGATTGGCGGCGACTCTGAGCGCGGCGTGAACGGATCCGACACTCGCACCGAGAGTGCGGGTGCCTCCTGGGCAGGGGATGGGGGCCCCCTAAGGGCTTGTGCAGGCGCAGGTCGCCGAAAGGTGCGAATGACCGACGCGCGAAGCGGAGCCGACGAGCGGAGGGGACCGGTCCGCCCCGCCCCGCGGATCGAACGGGGAACGTTCGACCCGCGGCTCCTGTTTCGCTAGCGAATATCCAGGAACGTCCCCGCGCGGAGCTGCGCGAACGCCTGCGCGATCTCTTCGTTCGTGTTCATCACGACCGGCCCGCGCCAGGCGATCGGCTCCTTGATGGGGGCACCCGACACGAGCAGGAAGCGCATGCCCTGCTCTCCGGCACGGACGCGAATCTCGTCACCCGCGTCGAACACCGTCAGCGAGCGGTTCGCCACATCGGTGCCGTAGCGCGCGCGGTCGTCATCGAGCAGGCCGCCCGGCGTCACGACGTCGGTGGCCACCGCGCGGGGTTCGGACGCATCACGGAACGCGCCGCTGCCGTCGAACACGTAAGCGAAGACGTTCTGCGACCGCGCCACCGGAATGGTGCGCTCGACGCCGGCCGGCACCGTGATGTCGAGGTACTGCGGCGAGGCCGCGATGCCCTCGACCGGACCACGCCGTCCCCAGAATTCGCCGGCGATGATCCGCACCTTCGTGCCGTCGTCGTCGGTCACTTCCTCGATGTCCTTCGACGCCACTTCCTGGTAGCGCGGCGCCGTCATCTTCTGCGCGGCCGGCAGGTTGGCCCAGAGCTGGAAGCCGTGCATGCGTCCGGCGGCGTCGCCGTGGGGCATCTCCTGGTGCACGATGCCGCGGCCAGCCGTCATCCATTGCACGTCACCCGGGCCGATGGCGCCCTCGTTGCCGAGGCTGTCGGCGTGGTCCACTGTGCCGGCGAGCACGTAGGTGATGGTCTCGATGCCGCGATGCGGATGCCAGGGAAAACCGCGGAGGTAGTCGTCGGGCACGTCATTGCGGAAGTCGTCGAGCAACAGGAAGGGATCCGTGCTCTCGGTGTCGCCGAAGCCGAAGGCGCGGCGCAAGTGCACGCCGGCCCCCTCGAGGGTGGGCGTGGCAAGGACGTGGGAGCGGACGGCGCGAAGCGACATGGACCCTCCTGGGGGAACCCGTGTGATAACACCTGTTCGATGCCTAGGCCCGGGGCGTCGTTTCGTCCGGCAGGCCCAGCGTGAGCAGGGCGCCGGCCACGAGTCCGGCAGCCAGCACCCAGAGGCCGGCCGCGAAGCTGCCGGTCGTGTCACGCGCGTAGCCGACGAGCGTCGGGCCGACGAAGCCGCCGATGTTGCCCACGGCGTTGACGAGCGCCACGCCGCCCGCCGCGGCCGTGCCGCGCAGGAAGGCCGTGGGCAGGGCCCAGAAGGGGCCGAGCGCGCCCCAGATGCCGAAGGCCGCGATCGAGAGCGCCACGAGCGACAACGTCACGGACGCCGGCACGGTGGCGGCGGCGATGAAGCCGGCGGCGCCGATGAGCGCCGGCAGCGCCACGTGCCGCCGGCGTTCACCGCTGCGGTCGGAACTGCGCCCCACGAACACCATGCCCACCGCGGCGACCACGTACGGCAGCGACGAGATGAGCGCCACCGCGCTCGACGGCAGCGTGCCGAGCGACTGCACGATCTGCGGCAGCCAGAAGCTCACGCCGTAGAAGGCGAGCACGATGCAGAAGTAGATGGCGGCCAGTCGCCACAGGCGCCCGGAACGCAGCGCGCCACGCATGTCGTGATGGGCATCCGGGGCGGCGCGGGCTTCCGCCTCGAGCGTCGAGACGAGCCACGTGCGCTCGGCATCCGTGAGCCACCGTGCCTCGGCTGGCCTGGTATCGAGGCGGCGCCAGACGACCGGCGCGAGCAGGATGGCGGGAATCCCCTCGATGATGAAGAGCCACTGCCAGCCGCGCAGCCCGAGGACGCCGTCGAAGAGCAGCAGCCCGCTGGAGATCGGGCCGCCGATGACGCCGGCGATGGCCGTGCCGGTCATGAAGAGCGCCACGGCGTGCGCGCGCTCGCGGGCCGGGAACCACTGCGTGAGGTAGTAGATGATGCCCGGGAAGAATCCGGCCTCGGCGGCGCCGAGCAGGAAGCGCAGCAGGTAGAAGGTCGTGGCATCGCGCACGAACGCCATACCAATCGACACGAGACCCCAGGTGAGCATGATCCGGCCGATCCAGGCGCGGGCGCCGACGCGGGCGAGGATGAGATTGCTCGGCACTTCCAGGAGCGTGTACGACACGAAGAAGATGCCGGAGCCAAGCCCGTAGACCGTGGCCGAGAACCCGAGGTCGCGGTTCATGTCGAGCGCCGCGAAGCCGATGTTCACGCGGTCGAGGTAAGCGACGACGTAGAGCAGGAAGAGGAACGGGATGAGGCGCCGGCGCAGGGCGGCGATAGCCGTGACTGATGGGGGTGGGGGAGCCGGCATGCGGCGCCATCATGGCATAGCTCGCCGGCGCGGCTCTGGGGCCACAGGAAGTCTTGGTGGCGCGGCGTTCAGAGACGGAAAGTCAGCCAAATTTGGGATAAGAGCGGTGCCAAGAAATGACTAATCACACGCGCATCCGTGTGCAACTGGCCGATTTCCTCAGGGAATCCGCCTGGTACGGTCCGTGCTATGTGCTTGGACAGCATGAATACGTCGGGCACCCACCAGAATCCGCTGTCCCCCCTGTCTCTGGCCGCTGACCGCGATCGACGGTCACAGCCCCGTCTCAGTGCCGAGGTCCTCGGGCTCGATGTCGACGCCACCCTCTCGCAGGGCGTCTACGTGCGCGTCCTCAACGTGTCGACCGGCGGCGCGCTCGTCGAGCTGCACGAATGGATTCGTCCTGGCACGCGCAGCGCACTGAAGCTGTCCCGTCCGGCCGATGAGCACATGCCGGCCGACCGGATGGTGGCGAACGGACAGATCGTCAGATGTTGGGTGGACCGCCTGGCGCCGCTTCGTTACCGAGCGGCGATGGTGTTCGCGCCCCCGCCCGCCGATGTGTCGTCACCGGCCGACGGGACCACGGACCTGACGGTGCTGCTCGAGCGTCCCGCGTGACCCTGGCGCAGCGGCGTTAGCGGCTGGCCTCGCGGCCGCCGGGCCGCGTGGCGCGTTCCGCTTCCAGATACCGTGATCGCAGCGGGTGATCGAGTTGGGCGGCCAGTGCCTCGGAGGCGGCGGCCACCCCGGCCAGCGACACCCCCGTCTCGACGCCGAGGCCATCGAGCATATAGAGCAGGTCCTCGGTGGCGAGGTTGCCAGACGCGCCCGGCGCGAAGGGGCATCCGCCCAGGCCGCCGGCCGCGGCATCGAACGTCGTGATGCCCGCATCGAGCCCGGCGAGGACGTTCGCGAGCGCCGTACCGCGCGTGTCGTGGAAGTGCAGCGCCAGGCGGTCGAAGGGCAGCTCGGTGCCGAGGAAGGCGAGCAGCTCACGCACCTGGCCGGGATGCCCGATGCCGATGGTGTCGCTGACCGCCACTTCGTAGACGCCGGCGTCGAGCAGCGCGCGTGTGACGCGCAGCACCGCCGCCGGCGTGACCGGCCCTTCGAAGGGACAGCCGAACGCGCACGACACGTAGCCGCGCACGCGCAGGCCGGCCGCGATGGCGCGGCCGATGACCTCCGTATAGCGATGGAGCGACTCGTCGATCGTCTGATTGATGTTGCGCGAGCTGAAGGTCTCTGACGCAGCGGCGAACACCGCGACCTCGCTCACATGTGCGGCGATGGCCCGTTCGAGGCCCGGCAGGTTCGGCACGAGGGCCGTGTAGCGCACGCCGGGCCGGCGGGTGATCGCGGCGAAGACCTCGGCGGCATCGGCCATCTGCGGCACCCAGCGCGGCGAGACGAACGACGAGACTTCGATCACGCGGTGGCCGGCCGCCGAGAGGGCATCCACGAAGCGCACCTTGTCGGCGGTGCTGATGGCGGCCGCTTCGTTCTGCAGGCCGTCGCGCGGCCCGACCTCCACGATCGTGACGTCCGGTGTCACGCGTCGATCTCCACGAGGCGCACGCCCGGCTTCACGAGATCGCCCACCGCGCAGCCGATCGCGCGCACGACGCCGTCGCGCGCGGCGCGCACGGTGAGTTCCATCTTCATCGCTTCGAGCACGACCACCGGCGTCCCGGCGGACACGCGTTCGCCCACCGCCACGACGATCTTGACCACCGTAGCCGGCATCGGCGCGGTCATGTCCGACGCGGCGGCGCGGCTCGCCGCCGCGCGTTTCGGCGCGCCATCCACGACGCACGTGCGGGCGCGTCCGCCGGCGATCGTCCAGGTCTCGTGCGGCGGGCCCGCCACGGCCACGAGGGTGCTCGTGCCGTCATCACCCGTGACGCGGTACTGGCCCGTCGAGGTCTCGGCGACGTGGAAGCGGCGGCCGTCCACCACCACCACGCCATCGGCGGCGGCCTCGGCGGTGACCTCGGAGGTCTGGTGGATCACGCGGTAGCGACGGCTCATGGGACGCCTCAGCCGCGCCAGCCGCGCAGCGTGTCGAAGGGATCGGCGGATGCGGTCGACGTGGCGGTCCCGCTCGACACCACACCGGCGGCCGGGCCGCGCGAGGCATGGAACGCGGCCGCGGCGGCGATGGCAGGGGAGAAGCCGGCGGGATCGGCGGTGAGCGCGTCGAGTTCGCGGCCGAGGAAGCCGGTGTCGATGCGCCCGGCGATGAACGCCGGGTGGTCGAGAATCGCCATGAGGAACGCGAGATTCGTGCGCACCCCGAGGATCTCGAATCGTGACAGCGCCTCGCGGGCACGCGCCAGGCTCTCGGTGCGCGTCTCGCCCCAGGTGATGAGCTTGGCGAGCATCGGGTCGTAGTAGACCGACACCGCGCCGCCTTCGACCACGCCGGAGTCCACGCGGATGCCGGGCCCCTGCGGCTCGCGGTAGCGGAGCAGCGGACCGGCCTGTGGCAGGAAACCCTGCGCCGGATCCTCCGCGTAGATGCGGCACTCGAGCGCGTGACCGCGCTGGCTGAGATCGGTCTGCTTCCACGGCAGCGGGGCGCCGCCAGCCACGGCGAGCTGCGCCCGCACGAGGTCCACGCCGACGACACATTCGGTGATCGGGTGCTCCACCTGCAGGCGTGTGTTGATCTCGAGGAAGTAGAACCGCGCGTCGTCGCCATCGCCGTCGAGCAGGAACTCGACGGTGCCGGCGTTGCGATAGCCGACGGTCCGGGCGGCGGTGACGGCGGCGGCGCCGATCCTGGCGCGCACGGCGGGCGTGACCGCGGGCGAGGGGGTTTCTTCGACCACCTTCTGATGCCGGCGCTGCGCGGAACATTCGCGCTCGAAGAGATGCACGGTCTCACCCGCGGCATCGGCGAAGATCTGCACCTCGATGTGCCGCGGACGTTCGACCAGGCGCTCGAGGTACAGCCGCGGATTGCCGAAGGCGGCCTGCGCCTCGCGGCGCGCCTGCGGCAGGGCGGTCGCGAGGTCGTCGAGATGGCGTACCGTCTTCATGCCGATGCCGCCGCCGCCGGAGGCGGGCTTCACGAGCAGCGGCACGCCGAGCGCCGTGGCTGCGGCCGTGAGCGCCTCGTCGCTCTGGTCCTCTGGCGCCGCGCCCGGCACCACCGGCACGCCTGCCGCTTCCATGAGCCGGCGCGCGCCGGTCTTCGAGCCGAGGCGCGTGATCGAGTCGGCGGTCGGACCGATGAAGATGAGACCGGCGTCTTCGACGGCCTTCGCGAAGTGCGCGCGTTCCGAGAGGAACCCGTAGCCGGGATGCACCGCGTCAGCGCCGGTGCGCCGGGCGGCGTCGATGAGCGCCCCGACGTCCAGGTAACTCTCGGCGGCCGGTGGCGGACCGATACGCACGGCCGTGTCGGCGGCGTGCACGTGCGGCGCCGCTGCGTCGGCATCCGAATACACGGCCACCGTGCCGATGCCCGCGGTGCGGCAGGCGCGGATGACGCGCAGGGCGATCTCGCCGCGATTGGCGATGAGGACCTTGCGGATCATCGCGGCACCCAGGCGGGCTGACGCTTGTCGAGAAAGGCGCGCAGGCCGTCCTGGCCTTCGGGCGACACCCGCTGCGCGGCGATGGTTTTCGCGGTGAGCGTGGCGACGTCGTCGGGGCTGCGGCCGGCCACCTGCGGGATGAGCCGCTTGGCAGCCGCCACGCCCGTGGGCGCCGCGGTGAGCGCCTCGCGCACGACATCCGCCACGGCAGCATCGAGCTGGTCGGCCGCGACGACGCGGTGCACGAGGCCGATCGCGAGTGCCTGCGCGGCGTCGAACCGCGTGCCCGTCAGGAACAGCGCGCGCGCGTGCGAGATGCCGATTTTCGGCAGCACGAAGGGCGAGATCATTGCCGGCAGGATGCCGAGCTTCGTTTCCGTGAAACCGAAGACCGCGCCGGTCTCGGCGACGACGATGTCGCACACGGCGGCGAGGCCCGATCCGCCGCCGAGCGCCGCGCCGTGGATGCGGCCGATGACCACCACCGGCAGGGTGTTGATCGCGCGCAGCATCGCGGTCGTGGCCAGCGCGTCCTGTTCGTTCTCGGCTTCGGACGCCTCGGCCATGCGCGCCATCCAGGCGGCATCCGCGCCGGCACTGAAGACCTTGCCGGCGCCGGCGAGCACGACGACGCGCACGCCCGGATCCTGCGCGAGACCCTCGGCCCACTGGCGCAGCTCGGCCACCACCTCGTCGTTGAAGGCGTTGCGCACGTCGGGCCGGTTGAGCGTCACGTGTTCGACGGCGCCGTCGCGGCGAATCTGCAGGTAGCGGTACATCGGCGTCACATCCGGAAGATGCCGACGCGCGGCGGCGGCACGGGCGCATTGGCGGCGGCGGAGATCCCGAGGGCGAGGGCCGCCCGCGTGTCGACCGGGTCGAGGATGCCGTCGTCCCAGAGCCGCGCGGTGGAGTAGTAGGGCGAGCCCTCTTCGTCGTACTTCTGCAGAATCGGATTGCGGATGGCGGCCTCCTCTTCGGGGGAGAACGCCGCACCGGCGCGGGCGAGCTGGTCGCGCTTCACCGTCGTGAGCACGCCGGCCGCCTGCTCACCGCCCATGACCGAGATGCGCGCGTTCGGCCACATCCAGAGCAGGCGCGGGTCGTAGGCGCGGCCGCACATGCCGTAGTTGCCGGCGCCGAACGAGCCGCCGATGATGACCGTGAACTTCGGCACGACGGAGGTGGCCACGGCGTGCACCATCTTGGCGCCGTCCTTGGCGATGCCGCCGCGTTCGTAGGCGCGGCCCACCATGAAGCCGGTGATGTTCTGCAGGAACACCAGCGGCACCGCGCGCATGTTGCAGATCTCGATGAAGTGTGTGGCCTTGAGCGCCGACTCCGAGAACAGCACGCCGTTGTTGGCGACGATGCCCACGAGACGCCCATGCAGGCGCGCGAACCCGCAGACGATGGTGGGCGCGTAGCGGGCCTTGAACTCGTCGAAGCGCGAGCCGTCCACCAGCCGCGCGATGATCTCGCGCACGTCCACCTGCGTGCGGAAGTCGGTGGGCATGATGCCGTAGAGCTCGCCGGGGTCGTAGAGCGGATCTTCGGGCGTCGTGAGATCGCGCGCCGCCGGCTTCACCGAGTGCAGCGTCGAGACGACGATGCGCGCCTGATGCAGCGCCTGGCGATCGTCGTCGGCGAAGTAGTCGGCCACGCCCGATTCGCGCGTGTGCACGTCGGCGCCGCCGAGTTCCTCGGCCGTCACGTCTTCGCCGGTGGCCGCCTTCACGAGCGGTGGTCCGGCCAGGAAGATCGTGCCCGTGCCCTTGACGATGATCGTCTGGTCGGACATCGCCGGCACGTAGGCGCCGCCGGCCGTGCACGAGCCCATGACGACGGCAATCTGCGGGATGCCGGCCGCCGACATCCGCGCCTGATTGAAGAAGATGCGGCCGAAGTGTTCGCGGTCGGGGAAGACCTCGGCCTGGAGCGGCAGGAACGCGCCGCCCGAATCGACGAGGTAGACGCAGGGCAGGTGGTTCTGCAGCGCGACGTCCTGCGCGCGCAGGTGCTTCTTCACGGTGAGCGGGTAGTAGGTGCCGCCTTTGACCGTGGCGTCGTTGGCCACGATGACGACCTCGCGTCCGGAGACGCGGCCGATGCCGGTGATGATGCCGGCCGCCGGCGCGTCGCCCTCGTACAGGTTCCAGGCCGCGAGCGGCGAGAGTTCGAGGAAGGGCGAGCCCGGATCGAGCAGCAGGTCGATGCGCTCACGCGCGGTCAGCTTGCCCTGCGCGCGGTGGCGCTCGATGTACTTCGGCCCGCCGCCCTGCTTCACGAGCGCGAGGCGTTCGCGGTATTCGGCCACGAGCGTGGCCATGCGGTCGCGGTTGGTCCCGAACTCCGGACTCGTGGTGCGGATGTGGGACTCGAGGACGTCCATGGGGTTCCTGCGCCGGGCGGATGCGGAAGACGGCTTACCAGCCGCAGCAGTCGGTCTTGAAGCGGCAGGCGGGGCAGCGCCACACCGCGTGCATTCGGTACATCTCGGCGCCGCAGCGTTCGCACACCGTGCGGGTGTCGTCGGCAGGCGCGGGCCCGGCCTTGAGGGCCGAGAGGATGGGCGTGATCGGCGGCAGCGGTCGGGGATCGGCCATCGCCGCGATTATAGCGGAGGTGCGCGGCGTGGGCCGGCGCGTGGATCGGGAATAATGGAAGAGCAGTCATGGCCCGTGTCCAACCCCGCCACCGGCGTGTGCTGGTCGTCGATGACGACCCGGCCACGGTCGACTGGCTCAAGATGGTGATCGAGCAGGCGACGGTCGAGCCGCCCTTCGATGTGCGTTCGGCCGGCCTCGGACGGACCGGGCTCGCCCTCTTCGACGAGTGGCGTCCCGACATCGTGCTGCTCGACCTGCTGCTGCCCGACGGCGACGGCATGGACGTGCTGAAGCTGATGAAGGAACGCCAGCCGGGCGCCGAGGTCATCGTCATCAGCGGCCAGGGCACGATCGCCCGCGCGCTCGACGCCGGGCAGGCGGGCGCGTTCTTCTTCGTCGAGAAGTCGCAGCTCGATCCGGCCGGCATCGTCCGCATCCTCGAACGCGCGGCGCGGCAGGTGGACGAACGCGTCACGCACGAAGAACTGCGGGCCAAGCTGCGCGACCCCGACGGCATGGGGGCGGTCATCGGCCAGAGCCAGGTGATGCGCGAGCTCTTCGAACTGGTCGACGCGGTCGCGCCGAGCAACGCCAACGTGCTCATCCAGGGCGAGAACGGCACCGGCAAGGAGCTCATCGCGAACGCGCTGCACCAGCGCAGCCCGCGCGCGGCCGGACCGTTCATCAAGATCAACTGCGCGGCGATTCCGAAAGACCTCATCGAGTCGGAGCTCTTCGGCTACAAGAAGGGTGCCTTCACGGGCGCCAACGCCGACAAGGTCGGGCTGCTCGAACTCGCCGAGGGCGGCGCGCTGATGCTCGACGAGATCGGCGAGATGCCGGCCTATCTGCAGACGAAGCTGCTGCGAGTGCTGCAGGAGCGCGAGTACCGCCCGATTGGGAGCGAGCGGTTCGTCAAGGTCGACTTCCGGCTCATCTGTGCCACCAACATCGACCTCGATGCGGCGCTGGCCGACGGCCGGCTGCGCGAAGATCTCTACTTCCGCATCAACACGATTCAGCTGCGCGTGCCGCCGCTGCGCGAACGCACCGAAGATATTCCGCTCCTCTGCGACTGGTTCGTCGAGAAGTTCGCCCGCCGGCACCAGAAGTCGGTGCGCGGCGTGAGCCCGGCGGCCTACCACCTGCTCATCCGCAGCCGCTGGCCGGGCAACGTGCGCGAACTGGAGAACGCGATGGAGCGGGCCGTGCTCGTGACGCGGTCGTCGGAGGTCCAGCCGGGCGATCTGCCGGACTCGCTGCGGGCGTCCACCGCCGACGACACCTTCGCGATTCCCGCGCACCGCACGCTCGCCGAGATCGAGCGGATGGCGATCCTGCAGACGCTCGAGCGCACCAACTGGAACAAGCAGGAAGCGGCGCAGATCCTCGGCCTCTACCGGCCGACGCTCTACAACAAGATGCGCCGGCACGGCATCGTGGCGCGTGATCAGCGCCGGCGGGCGGTGCCGGCCATCGGCGAGGCCTGAGGCGGTGGGGCTCATCGCGCGCGCGGCGTGGAAGGGCGTGGGCGAGTTCTACGGCAGTGAAGGGCTGACCCACGCGGCGTCGATTGCGTTCTACGCGCTGCTCTCGATCTTCCCGTTCTTCCTGCTGCTGTTCTCGGTCATCGGCGGCCTCACCGAAGATCCGGCGGCGCGCGACAGCGTGGTGTCGTTCGTCTTCCGCTATTTCCCGCGCCAGTTCGACTTCGTCTCCGGCCAGATCGACAGCTTCCGCACCGACCGCGTCGGCATCGGCGTGGGGGGCGGCCTGGCGCTGGCCTACGCCTCGCTCGGCGTCTTCAACGCGATGAGTTCGGCCGTGAACCACGCCTGGGGCGTGGAGAAGAAGCGCAGCTTCATCCGGCACCGCCTGTTCTCGTTCCTGATGATGGTGTCGGCCGGCGCGATGTTCGTGCTGGCGATCGGCATCGTGGCCGCGGTGCGCGTGGTCGAGGCGCGGTGGTTCTCGTCGCTGCAGGTCAAGAGCCTGTGGCTCGACCGCCTGCAGGGCGTGGGCACCGACTGGGCTGCCCTGGGGCTGCTCGTCGTGTGCGTGGCGCTCGTCTTCCGCTTCGTGCCGAATGTCAGGGTGACCTTCGCCGACGTCTGGCCGGGCGCGATCGTGACGGCGGTGCTCTGGCGGATCGCCTTCGCGCTCTTCTCGTGGTACGCCGCGGACCTGTCGCAGTGGAGCGTGCACGGCTCGGTGGCCGCGGTGGTCGTGTTCCTGCTCTGGATCTACGTGTCGGCCGTGGTGCTGCTCTACGGCGTGGAGATGACGGCCGCCTATGTGCGGCTGCGCGTGGCCGGCGGGCGCCGGGCCGGCCAGGGCGGTGCTACAGCACCCGCGCCAGCAGCTGGCGGATGATCGCCTCGGTGAAGAACGGCAGGTCGTCGGACTTGCGCGACGTGATGACGCAGCCGTCTTCGACCACCGGCCGGTCCACGTACCGCGCGCCGGCGTTCTTTGCGTCCACCGCGATGGATGGCCAGCAGGTGATCATGCGGCCGCTGAGCGCCTTGGCATTGATGAGCACGGCGGGCCCGTGGTCGATGGCCGCCACGGGTTTGCCGGCCTCGACGGCGTCGCGCACAAGATCGACCATCGCGTGCCGCAGGCGGATCTTGTCGGCGGCGTAGCCGCCCGGGATGACCACGGCATCCACGTCGGCGGCCCGCACGGTGCTGGCGGCGACGTCGGCCGTGACCTGCTGTCCGTCGCGGCTCCGGTAGACCTGACCCTGGATGGGCCCGACGATCTGGACGGTGGCGCCGGTGACGGCGAGCGCCGTGCGCGCGGCATCGAGATCCACGTGGTCGTAGTCGTGTTCCACCAGAATCACCACGCGCCGGCCGCGAAGCGGAGTCGAATCAGTCACCCGGGTCAAGCCTCCACCGCGAGTGTATCCCAGCGGTTGGGAGCGCGGCATATGATCGACGCATGAATCGACTCGCCGGGGAGCCCAGTCCGTATCTGCGCCAGCATGCCGGGAATCCGGTCGAGTGGTATCCCTGGGGCGAGGAGGCCTTCGAGCGGGCCCGGCGGGAAGACAAGCCGATCTTCCTGTCCATCGGCTACGCCACCTGCCACTGGTGTCACGTGATGGCGCACGAATCGTTCGAGGCGCCGGCCATCGGCGAGCAGCTCGCCCGCGACTTCATCGCCATCAAGGTGGACCGCGAGGAACGCCCCGACGTGGACCGCGTCTACATGGCGTTCGTGCAGGCCACGACGGGCAGCGGCGGCTGGCCCCTGAGCGTGTGGCTCACGCCGTCGCTCGAGCCGTTCTACGGCGGCACCTATTTCCCGCCGGTCTCGGCGTGGGGACGGCCGTCGTTCAGCGACGTGCTGCGCGAGATCGCCCGGGCATGGCGCGAGGATCGCGCCGACGTGGGGGCGTCGGCCGCGCGCGCCGTGGCGCATCTGCGCACCGCGCCGCCGGCCCGAGCCGCCGAGGGGCTGACGGCGCTGAGCGTGCTCGAAGCGGGGCAGGAGGCATGGGCACGGGCGTTCGACGAGCGGCGGGGCGGGTTCGGTGACGGCCCGAAGTTCCCGCGGCCGAGTGAGCTGCTTTTCCTGTTGCGCGAACACGCCCGCACCGGCGCGCCCGAGCCGCGGGTGATGGTGCTCGGCACGCTCAGGGCGATGGCGCTCGGCGGCATGCGCGACCACGTCGGCGGCGGCTTCCATCGGTATTCGGTGGACGGCGGCTGGCGGGTGCCGCACTTCGAGAAGATGCTCTACGACCAGGCGCAGCTCGTGCTCGCGCTGCTCGAGGCGTGGCAGGTGAGTGGTGACCCGTTCTTCGCGCAGGTCGCGGAAGACACGCTGCGCTACGTGGAGCGTGATCTGATGAGTCCCGACGGCGGCTGTTACTCGGCCGAGGATGCGGACTCGGTGCCGCCCGCGCAGGCCGGCCAGCCCGGTGCGCACGCGACAGAAGGCGCCTTCTACATCTTCTCGCGCGACGAGATCGTCGAAGCGCTCGGACCCGACAGCAAGGCGTGGGAGCTGCGCTTCGGCGTGCAGCCGGGCGGTAACGCGCCGTTCGATCCGCAGGGCGAGTTCGGCGCCAACAACCTGTTCTACACGGCGAAGACGATCGCGGCCATCGTGGAACAGACGGGGCAGACCGCGGCGGAGGTGGGCGCGGCGCTCGCCCGCGGCCGGCAACGTCTCTTCGAGTGGCGGGCCAAGCGTCCGCGTCCGCAGCTCGACGACAAGGTGCTCACCGCGTGGAACGGCCTGGCGCTCGCCGCCTTCGCGCGCGCGGCGCGGGTGCTGGCGCCGGAGGGGGTGCTCGACGAGGGCGTCGCGGGCAGCGGCCGGCGGCACCTCGTGACCGCGATCCGCATGGCGTCGTTCATCCGCACGCGGCTGTGGAACGACACGACGAAGCGGCTGCAGCGGCGCGTCGCCGCGGGCACGGCCGGCATCGACGGCTTCGCCGAAGACTACGCGTGTCTGGCGTGGGGCGTCATCGAGCTCTTCCAGGCGACGGGCGATCCGGCGTGGCTCGCGTGGGCCGTGGACCTCCACGACACGCTCGATCGGCTGTTCCTCGCGCCGGACGATCGCGGCTGGTATGCCACGACGGGTGAGGATCCGTCGGTGCTCGTGCGGCAGATCGAAGAGTACGACGGCGCCGAGCCGTCGGCGACGTCCGTGGCGGTCATGAACCTGCTGGCGCTCGCGCGGCTCACCGGCGAGAGCCGCTACCAGGACCGTGCCGAACGGGTGCTGGCGGCACGCCGCGGACAACTCGCCGCGCAGCCCCGCGTGGCACCGCACCTGCTGGCGGCGCTTTCGACCACACTGCAGCCGGCGCTCGAGATCGTCGTGACGGGCGGCGACCGCGCTGACACCCTGCACCACACCATCACGTCGCGCTACCTGCCATCGGCGGTCACGGTGCCGGTGTCCGAGGCACACGTGGACGCACTCGGCGCCGTGGCTCCGTGGGTCGCGCCGTACGCCGCACGCGTCGACGAGGTCGCGGCGTTCGTCTGCCGCGACTTCCTGTGCGCGGCGCCTGTGAAGGCGCCGGAGTCGCTGGCCATCCTGCTCGATGACACGGTGCAGCCAGGGCCGGTCGAGGAGTCAGGGACGATTCAGTAGCCGGGCGCTGCCGGTGGACCGGCTCAGGTGACGCTCGTGCCGGTCCCGATCTCCGCAGACCGTCAAACGCCTGCGGGGGCGAATGTCGGCCGGAAGCGTGGGCCCCGGGCGGTGCTGCGTGACGCAGCACACGCGTCGCCGTAGTGCCTGAACACCCCACGCGGACTTCGGCGCCGCCTTGGCGTTTGACGTCTCACGCGTGCGCGGTCTGCTCCGAACGGGTCCGCCACGAGCGTCACTTGAGCCGGACCACCGGCTGCCGCACCTATCGCTGTGTCAGTTTGGCCAGCGCGGACGCCCTCGGGTTATCGTGTTCACTGCGCCGGGGTGGCGAAACTGGCAGACGCACGGGACTTAAAATCCTGGGCCCCGTAAGGGGCGTGTGGGTTCGATTCCCACCCCCGGCACCATCACTCGCCGCTGGCTTGCGCTGGCGCTTCCGCGAGCGTTCGACGGCCGGCATGACGCGGTCCGATCGGCGGCGACTCTGAGCGCGGCGCGCATGAGTCCGACACTCGCACCGAGAGTGCGGGCGTCATCTGGGCAGGGGATGGGGGCCCCCTAAGGGCTTGTACAGGCTCAAGCCGCCGGAAGGTGCGAGTGACCGACGCGCGAAGCGGAGCCGACGAGCGGACTGCGTTGTGCCGGCCGGCACCGGAACGGCAGCGACTCGAGCGGGACCGACCGCTTGTGACCTCGACGCCGTACGCGCTGTCATATGATGCCGGGACGGGCCGCGACTGGCGCGCCCGGCACGGAGGTGACACGATGCGGTGGGAAGACCAGCGGCGGAGCGACAACGTCGAAGACCGGCGCGGCATGAAGGTGCGCGGCGGGATGGGCGGCGGCCTCGGCATCGGCACCATCGTCATCGTCCTCATCGTGAGCTGGCTCACGGGCGCCAATCCGCTCACGCTGTTCCAGATGGCCGGCGGACTCTCGGGCGGCGGCGAGCAGGCGCCCGCCGAGCAGGGCCAGATGGGCGCGCCTACCGGCGACCCCCAGGCCGAGTTCGTATCGGTCGTGCTCGGATCCACCGAAGATGCCTGGAGCCGCGTGTTCCAGCAGGCGGGCGAACGCTATCAGCCGCCTACGCTCGTGCTCTTCAATGACGCTGTGGCCTCGGCGTGCGGCACCAACTCGTCGGCGGTCGGCCCGTTCTACTGCCCGGCCGACCAGAAGGTCTACATCGACCTCGGCTTCTTCCACGAACTCGATCAGCGCTTCGGCGCCCCGGGTGACTTCGCGCAGGCGTACGTCGTCGCGCACGAGGTCGGCCATCACCTCCAGACGCTGCTCGGTGTGTCGGAGAAGGTGATGGCGGCGCGCCAGCGGGCGAGCGAAGTGGACGGCAACCGGCTGTCGGTGATGCAGGAACTGCAGGCCGATTGTTTCGCCGGTGTGTGGGGACACCACGCCAATCAGAAGAACCTGCTGCAGGCCGGCGACGTGGAAGAAGGCCTGCGCGCGGCCGCCGCCATCGGCGACGACATGATGCAGAAGCGCGCGCAGGGCCGCGTGTCGCCCGAGTCGTGGACGCACGGCTCGTCGGAGCAGCGTGTGACCTGGCTCAGGCGCGGCCTCACCGAAGGCACGATCGACGCCTGCGATACCTTCGGCCAGGCCTCGCGCCGCTAGCGGACCGGGTCCCGCGCCCCGGGACCCGATCCCCGTCCGGCGTTACCAGATCTTGACGCGCGCCTCGGGCGCCAGGAACAGCGTGTCGGTCGGCTTCACGTCGAACGCCGTGTAGAACGCGTCCACGTGCGGCAGCGGTCCGTTGCCGCGCACCTGGTCGGGGGCATGCGGGTCGGCCATCACCTGATTGCGCAGCGCCTCGTCGCGCGTCTTGGCGCGCCAGGCCTGCGCCCAGCCGGCGAAGAACCGCTGGTCGCCGCTCAGGCCGTCCATCACCGGCGCGGGCTTGCCGCCGAGCGACATCTGGTAGGCGCGGTGCGCGATGACGAGGCCCGTCAGGTCGCCGATGTTCTCCCCGAGCGTCAGGTCGCCGTTGACCTTCACGCCCGGAAGCGGCTCCTTTGCGCCGTAGTAGGCCGACAGTCCCTTGGCGCGGCGCATGAACTCGTCGCCGTCCTTTGCCGTCCACCAGTCGCGCAGCACGCCCTTGGCGTCGTACCGGCGGCCCTGGTCGTCGAAGCCGTGCCCCATCTCGTGGCCGATGATCGCGCCGATGGCGCCGTAGTTCATCGCGTCATCCGCGGTCATGTCGAAGAACGGCGGCTGCAGGATGGCGGCGGGGAACACGATCTCGTTGCGGATCGGGTTGTAGTAGGCGTTGATCGTCTGCGGCGTCATGCCCCATTCCTCGGGGTCGACGTCCTTGCCGACCTTGGCGAGCTGGAACGCCGCGTCGGCCTCGATGGCGCGCATCATGTTGCCGAGCAAGTCGTCCTTGCGGATCTCGACCGCCGAGTAGTCGCGCCACTTCGTCGGGTAGCCGATCTTCGGCCGGAAGGCAGCGAGCTTCGCCTGCGCTTCCTTCTTGGTCTCCGGGCTCATCCACTCGAGTCCGTCGATGCCCCGCCTGAAGGCGGCGCGGAGGTTCTCGACGAGCTGGTCCATGCGGGCCTTGGCCGCCGGCGAGAAGTGCTTCTCCACATAGACCTGACCGAGCAGCTCGCCGAGCGTCGAGTCCATGTTGGTCAGCGCGCGACGCCAGCGCGGCTGCAGCGCCTGGATGCCCTGCATCGCCTTGCCGTGGAAGTCGAAGCGCGCGTTCACGAGCGTGCTGCTCAGATACGGCGCGAAGCGGTCCACCGCGTGGAGCTTCAGGTGCGCTTTCCAGCGGTCGAGCGGCGTCGCGGCCACGGTCTTCGCCAGCGCGGCGAAGAAGCTCGGCTGCGAGATGATGAGATGCGGGGCGTTCGCCACGCCGAGTTCCGCCGTCCACGCCGCCCAGTCGAGCCCCGGGAAACGCGTGGCGAGATCCTTCACGGCCACGCGGTTGTAGGTCTTCACCGCGTCGCGGTTCTCGACCTTCGTCCAGTGCGCGCGGGCGAGCGCGGTCTCGAGCGCCATCACGCCGTCGGCGGCGGCCTTCGCGTCTGCGACCTCGGCGGCGGCGAGCATCTGCGCCACGTAGGCGACGTACTTCGCGCGGAGGTCCTTCAGCTTGGCGTCGGGCTTCATGTAGTAGTCGCGGTCGGGCAGGCCGATGCCGCCCTGCGACAGATAGAGCACCGACCGTGTCGGCTCCTGTGCGTCGCCTTCGACGCCGCCCTGTATGACCGCGCCGCCGATGCCGAGCTTGAGTTGCCGCGCGAAGTAGGCCGCGAGGTCGGCCTTCGTCGTGATGGCGTCGATGCGCGCGAACTCGGCCTTGAGCGGCGTGATGCCGAGGCTGTCGGCCTTCGCCTCGTCCATGAACGCCGTGAAGAAGTCGCCGATCTTCTGCTGCGGCGTGCCGGCCGCGCCGGGCGCTTTCGCGGCCGCTTCGACGAGCGCGCGGAGCTGCTCCTGCGTGCGGTCGTTGGCTTCGACGAAACCGCCGTACGACGCCTTGTCGGCGGGAATCTCCGTCTTAGCGAGCCAGCCGCCGTTGACGTAGCGGTAGAGGTCGTCCTGTGGACGTACGGCCTTGTCGAAGGTGGCGGCATCGAAGCCGGAGGTGAGCGGCGGCGGCGCGGCGGTCGCCGGCGCCGCGGGCGCGGCCGGCTGTGAACACGCAACCGTGAGGCTCAGCACGGCGCAGGCGGCGAGCGGTTTCAGCATGACAGGTGTCTCCCGGGTCTAGCCTCCATCATAGGAGGTTCCGGCGCGTTTCGCTGGCCCGGGCGGCCGGTGGCGGTCTACGCTGGGGACGAGCCGCGCCACGGACCGCGGCGGAGAGGACACGGCATGGCGACGGGACGCGGATGGACGGGGACCCTCATGCTCACCGCCGGGCTCTGGCTCGGCGGTCTGGCGACGGCGGCGGCCGATCCGCTCGTGCACACCTACTCGATCGTGGCCCGCGATCCCGTCACCGGCGACATGGGGGTGGCCGTGCAGTCGCACTGGTTCTCGGTGGGCTCGATTGTGACCTGGGGCGAAGCGGGCGTCGGCGTCGTCGCCACGCAGTCGTTCGTGGACCCGGGCTACGGCGTGCGCGGCCTGGCGCTGATGCGCGATGGCGTCAGCGCGCCCGAGGCGCTGAAGCGCCTGCTCGCGGCCGATGCCAACCGTGACGGCCGGCAGGTGGCGATGCTCGACGCCCAGGGGCGGGTGGACGCCTTCACCGGGAAAGCCGCGATTGCCGCCGCCGGACACGTCGTGGGGCGGGGCGTCTCGGCGCAGGCCAACATGATGGGGAAGGACACCGTGTGGCCGGCGATGCTCGCGGCCTACGAACGCGCCAGCGGCGACCTGGCCGATCGGCTCATCGCGGCGCTCGAAGCCGCGGAAGGCGCCGGCGGCGATCTGCGGGGGCGCCAGTCGGCCGCCATCCTCATCGTGAAGGCGAAGGGGAGCGGACGGCCGTGGTCGGGCGCGGATCGTACGTTCGACCTGCGCGTCGAAGATCATCCGGCACCGGTGGCCGAGCTCAAACGGCTCGTGCGCTACCAGCGCGCCTACACCCACGCCAATCGCGGCGACGAGCTCATGACCGAGAAGAAGGTCGACGCCGCGCTCGCCGAGTATCGCGCCGCCAGCCAGCTTGCGCCGGAGGTGCTGGAGCTGCCGTTCTGGCATGCCGTGACACTCGCCTCGATCGGGCGCGAGTCGGAGGCCGCGCCGCTCTTCTCCGCCGTCTTCGCGAAGGAGCCGCAATGGGCAGAGTTGCTCGGGCGCCTGCCGGCCGCCGGCCTCTTCCCGGACGACGCGGCGCTGCTCGCGCGCATCCGCGCCCTGGCGCCGAAGCGCTGACGCGCCAGCGCTGCACTAGACTGGCCGCACCATGCCGCACACGCTCGATCTGCAGTTCCTCGGCCGCGCCGGCGTCATCGCGACGGCGGCGATTCCCTGCGAGGGCGGCGTCGTCCTCGTGGACCCGGGGCCTACGTCATGTCTGCCGGCGCTCACGCACGCGCTGGCCGCGCATGGCTACGGGCTGGGCGACGTGCGGGCCCTGCTCATTACCCACATCCATCTCGACCACGCGGGCGCGTCCGGCACACTCGCCCAGGCCTGGCCGGGGTTGCCGGTCTACGTCCACACGATCGGCGCAAAGCACCTCGCGCAACCCGAGAAGCTGCTGGCGAGCGCGACGCGGCTCTACGGCGCCGACATGGACCGCCTGTGGGGCGCGTTCCTCGCCGTGCCGGAGGCATCGCTCCGGCCGCTCTCAGGTGGCGAATCGATTGCGATCGGCGGGCGGACGTTCGGCGTGACCTACACGCCCGGCCACGCCGTGCATCACGTGAGTTATCTCGACACGGCGGAGCGCATCGCCTATGTCGGCGACACCGCCGGCATCGCCGTGGGCGGCTACGTGCTGGCAGCGACGCCGCCGCCCGACATCGACGTGGCGCGCTGGGAGGAGAGCCTGACGGCGATGGCCGCCCTCGAGCCGGCGTCGCTCTTCCTTACGCATTTCGGGCTGGTCACGGATGCAGCCGCTCATCTGACGCGGTATCGGGCGGTGCTGCGGCGGTCGGCCGAGCGGGCGCGCGAGGCCGTGCGGGCCGGGGGCGACGAGGCGGCGCTGACCGAGGCGTGGGTCGAGTGGCTGCGGGCCGATGCGCGGACGGTGGTGGGGGAAGATGCGGCCGCGGCTCTGGAGGCGGCGGCGCCGTTCGATCAGATCTGGCAGGGACTGGCCCGCTACTGGCGGAAGCGAGCCGAACGGGAGGGGGCAGGGGCGCTCGCCGCGCCCCTGCGCTGACCGCGAGGCGACGCTAGCAGGCAGCGGCCATGTCGGGCAGGGCGAAGCGCGGCGCGCTCACGGCCGGCTTCTCGGACGGGTCGAGCAGGAAGCGCAGCGCGTAACCCTGGGCGGTGCCGGCGGCGGCGTTACGCTCCACGCGCCACACCGCGGCGAGCACACGACCGGCCGTCAGCGGGTGGTTCGGGCCGGCGGCCGGCGTTTCGAGCTGCAGGTGCACGAGCCGGAAGAGCGGCAGGGGCGCGGCCGACCCACATTCCACGAACGCGCCGGTGTCGCTCAGGTCGCGCGTCACGACCGACGCGAACCGCACCGTGCCGCCCTGATCCTTCCAGGTGAGACGGGCGGGCACCGCCACGCGCTGGCGCGAGGTGGTGCGCTGAGTGGCGCTGACGTTGGGCGTGAGAAGCGAGTTGGCCACGGTATCCCCCAGGGTCTTGAACGTCGGTACTGCAGGCATTGCAATACCTGCCACCCTCCAAGATCCGCGCCCACCAGTGTCGATAGAGTCGTTAGTGGATATTTATATGACTGTATATGACACTGATTGACTTAGCGTGCACTATGACACGGTCAGTCTTTCGTCCCTTGTGGATACTGTGTATCCACGGCCCTTGCGAATCGGATACTCGCTACTCAGCCCAGATGCCCGGCGCCTTCGATGCCGAGCCGCTTCAGCTTCAGATACAGGCCGCGCCTCGTCAGACCGAGCGTGCGGGCCGTCTCGGCGATGTTGCCGCCTGACTTCTCCATGGACTCCGCGATGAGGGAACGTTCCACCTCGTCCACGAGGTCCGCCAGTGTCTGACCGGCCTTGAGGGCGGGCGTGCCGTTCGAGTGGCCGCCGTTCATCCCCTGGGCCTGGGCGGGCGCTTCGGACGTGAGGTCGGGCGAGAGATGCTCGGGCACCACGGTGCTGCCGGGCGCGGCGAGGGCGACGGCACGCTGTACCTCGTTGCGGAGCTGGCGCACGTTACCCGGCCACCAGTAGGAGGCAAAGAGGCTCAGCACCTCCGGACTCAGTCCGACATCGGGCTTGCTCAGCCGGTCCGCGGCCTCGCGCAGGAAGAACGTGGCGAGGTGGGGGATCTCATCGCGGCGCTGCCGCAGCGGTGGGATGTGGATGCGGATGACGCTCAGCCGGTAGTAGAGGTCCTCGCGGAACTTGCCTTCGCTGACGCGCTGTTCGAGGTCGGCGTTGGTGGCCGCCAGCACGCGCACGTCGACATGCTGGGGTCGGGTGTCGCCCACTGGCAGAATCTCGCTCTGTTCGAGGAAGCGGAGCAGCTTCGGTTGCACGTCGAAGGGCAGGTCGCCCACTTCGTCGAGGAAGAGCGTGCCGCCGGCAGCGGCGCGCACGAGACCGGGCTGATCGTTGACCGCGCCGGTGAAGGCGCCGCGCCGGTGTCCGAAGAGCTGCGAGTCGGCGAGGTCGCGCGTGGTCGTCGTGCAGTTGTAGGGCAGGAAGGTGGCGGCGCTGCGCGGCGAGCCGACGTGAATCGCCCGCGCCACCAGTTCCTTGCCCGTGCCGCTTTCGCCGGTGATGAGCACGGTGAGGTCGTTGCCCTGCAGGCGCTGCACCTGTTCCACGACGCGCTGCATCGACGGCGACGCGCAGATGAAACCGGTGAGGAGCGGCTCGAGTGGACGTTCGGTGCTCGTGACCCGGGCGCTCACGGGGCGCTCGCGGGCCCCGCAGAGATCGAAGCCCTGCCGCGCCACCGCCGCCATCATGCGCGTGCGCCGCAGCGCCAGGTCGCTCCACGGCCTGGCCGAGGCCA
>JALHON010000020.1 GCA_022842985.1 Acidobacteriota bacterium
CCTCGGCGGGCGCGGCAGCCGCCGGCTGCGGGCGTGGCGCGGCCGTGGCCACGAGGCCGCAGGCGGCAACGAAGGCGACGAGCGGCGCCAGCCGGCACAGACGACGGACACGGGACATCAGCACCTCGCGCGGACCCACACGTTCGATTTTGTGAAGTCTTTCACAAACTGTCAAACCGGCCGGGGCGCCCCACCCGGCGGCTCCGCCTGACATCCGCGACCGGACCGGACGGGCCGGGAATGCGCCTACCGGATAGTCTGCAGATCGAGCAGCGTCTTCCGGATCGCATCGTCCAGGCCCTTCTCCTTCAGGCGGCTCCACAACCGCTCGATCACGCGCGCATCGACGAACCCCGGCACCGTCGTGCCCCACTGCTGCGCGGCGCGGAAGGCATCGAGCGCCTTCACGGCCTCCTCGGTGTACACGGCCGCGTCGGGTCCGGTGAGCGCGATCGCCTTCTCGTTCGGGCGGTAGTAGCCGAGCGCATGCAGCATGAGCTTCAGCTGCAGCACGTCGCGTCCCATGAACTGCTCGAGACGGCGGAAGCCGAGCGTCTCACTGGCCGTGTCATAGATGCGGCGCAGCTCGCCGAGCGGCTCGGGATGCTCGCAGACGTTGATGTTCACCGTGATCCTGTCGGGACGCCGCGAGCGGCCCTGCCGCGGGTCGGCCACGACCACCGCCGCCGACTGCGTCTCGCCGTGCCGGCCGTCGCCGCCGAGCCGGTGACCGGCGGTGAGCGCCTCGATCATCCGGTCCGCGAGCGTGCGCACCGATCCCTCGCTCGCCTGGAAAGTATCGGCCACGGCATCCACCACGGCCGGGCTCACGAGCGAGTTGCCCTGCACGGCGAAGGTCGCGCCCTTGCGCATGTGCACCCAGTCGCCCTGCGCTTCGGCGCCGTACTGGCGCTTGCCGGTCCACTGCGCGGTGCGTCCCTGCATGTCGATCACGCCCACCTGCCGGCTCTCACGGCCCTCGTCGGCGGCGACCACGGCGTCCATGGCCTCCTGCGGCGAGGCGCCCTTCTGGATGCGGTCGAGCAGGTCGTTGCCGTACTCCACGCGGGTGCCGCCCTGCGTGGCCACGGCGCCGACGCCCACCCGCACCCACGGCACGGCATTGCCCACGCAGGGGTTCCGCGTGGTCACGATGACGCCGGTTTCACCCGTGCGCGGATCGATGGCCACGATCGAGAACGTATGAAAGGTGATGTCGGCGCCCCGGCCCCAGGCCACGGGCTCCTGGGCGAGGGCCGGCGACGAGGCGGCAACCAGGAACGCCGCGACTGCGAGAAGCGAGGTGCGCATGATGGATCCTGTTCAGTGGCCGCCGGACAGGGCCTGTCCGGCGGCGGGATGGCGCCGTTCGTCCACGCTCAGCTTCAGCGACAACACGAGGTAGTACACGGGGAAGACGAGCGCGAGCCACGACCACACGCCGCCGCGTTCAGGCAGACGCCAGATCACCATCGAGAGACACACGCCCCAGATCGCGCCGAGCACGATCGTGGCCGTGCGCCACGTGATCGTGCGCGACGGATACACGTAGCGCACCGGCACGAACACGAGCACGACGAGCACGGCGAGGATCGCCGCATTGACTGCTGGCGAGAGCCTCCAGTCCACCAGATACACGGCGACGATGTTCCAGTACGACGGGAAGCCGGTGAAGAAGTGGTCGGTCGTCGCCACCTTGGCATCGGCGCGGCTGAAGCCGTAACCGCTGGCGATGAGCATCGCGGCGCCGATCGGCAGCGCGAGCTGCGGCGGCACCAGTGCGGTCTTCACCACGACGAGGGCCGGCACGAACACGTAGGTCAGGTAATCGACCACGTTGTCGAGCGTACCGCCGTCGAACCACGGCAGGCGCTCCTTGACGTGCAGCGCGCGGGCGAGCACGCCGTCGGTCGCATCGATGACCGTGGCAAGCACCAGCCAGAGGAACGTGGCGCGCAGATCGCCGGCCTCGAGCGCGAGCACGGCGGCCAGCGCGGTGGCCGCCCCCGAGGCCGTGTAGAGATGCGCCAGCCAGGCCACGCGGGGTCTCGGTGGCCGCTACAGCCGGCGGACGGCCTGCGGGAAGCTGTTCCACACGGGCACGCCGCAGAAGTGCGAGCCCTCGGTGCAGCGCGGCGACACGATCTTGTTGCGCAGCACACACGGCGGGCCGAGGAAACGGCCGAGCCGCGGGTGCACGTCCTGCACCTGCGCGATCTCGTCCATCGACGCCAGGTAGATCTCTTCCTGCGCGTTGAAGCACGTGCGCAGCGTCCACTTGTGCTGCAGCGAGAGCAGACTGCCCGACTCGACGAGGCGCAGCGCCTTGGCGTTCGGCAGCAGATACAGCGCGTACTCGAGCGGCACGCCGAGTTCGAGCAGGCGGTTCTTCGCCGTCCACGCCTCGGCGATCGCGCGTTCGTAGACAGCGAGCGCGCGCGGGTTCTGCCGCAGCAGCCGCGGCGTCACCACATCGGGCGCCGCCGTGTCGGCGAACGTCATGAGCGGACGCGACGCCGGCACCATGCGGTGGCGCTGATCCTGCGAGTCGGCGGTGTGACTGAGTTTCTTCTCGAAGACGTAGGCCACGTGGTGCAGCGCCCGCATCATCGGCGAGTGATGCGACACGTTCAGCATGTCCACGCGATAGAGGTTGCGGGCCGGGTTCATCACCCGGTCGATGGCCTCGTCATCGGAGAGGTCGGCCGCGTCGAGGCCGAAGGTGGCGCGCACGGCGTCGCCCACCACACCCTCCGCATCCGACGACCAGTCGCGCAGCCGCGACACGCGCCCGCCGAGCCTGGCGTCGAACGCCGCGGCGAAGGCGTCTCCGCCCGCCCGGGCGCGCGGAAACGACGCTTCGGGCAGCTCGTCGCTCGCGAGCGTGCCGAGGCCGACCTTCTCGAAGAACATCGGGTCCACGGCCTTCACGAGATCGACCATCGCGCCGATGACGAGCCGCGCTTCGTGCGGCGTGTCGCCGGCACTGAGCATCCGGTGCAGCCGGTGGAGCACGAGCCCCGAGACGGTGTGCACCATCGACGTGAAGGCGGCAATCGGGATGACGTAGCGGGCCGTCTCGATGGCCTTCTTCTCGGCTTCGCGCTCGACCGCCTTGTGCCGCTCCGGGCTGTTCGACGGCCGCAGGTAGCGCAGATCCTTCAGGATGGCCCAGGCGTCGTCCTTGAGCAGCGCCGAGAGCTCCGCGTAGTAGTCCCAGGCCTTCAGGACCGACTGTTCGTAGACGTGCAACGCCTCGCCGGCGATTGGCGGCACGAACGCCCGCGGCTCCCGGAGCTTCACGTAGCGCTGACTGGACTGCTCCGAGTTGTAGAACGGGTAGGCGTGCAGCACGCTCCACACGAACTGGCGCGAGATGTTCTCGAGGCCGAACTCGAAGTGCGCGTGCTGGAACACCGTGTGGTGCCCACCCTCGAAGGTCAGCGGCCCGATGGAGTCGCGCTGCTTGTCGGTTACCTCAGCCGTGTCGATGACCCGCGGCGAGTAACAGGTGCGGGCGGCCGCGATGGCGCCGTCGTAGGGCACGGCCGGCGCGCTGCGCAGGGTGATTTTCGGGGCGTCGGTGGCAAGGGCCAGCGAAGGCATGGGACACAATTCTAGGGGCTAGGGGCCGGGGGCTGGGGGCTAAATGCGCGCGGCTGCTGACGGCGCCGGTCAGTCGTGCCGGCGCGACAGCCAGCGCATGACGTAGCGCACGAACCGCTCGTTGTTCGTGCCGGCCCAGGCCAGACCCGTGGGCGGCCCGCCGGCGACGGGATCGGCCGTGAGCAGGTGCGTGTCGCCGATGACCACGACGCGGCCGCGGCCGCGCTCGAAAGCAATGGCCTGCGCGAGGCCGGCCACCGGCTGACCGGTGGTGGGCGGGTCACCGGCGTGCGCCACCTCGGTAGCCGAGGGGCTGAGGCGCAGCAGCACGGCCGCGCCGGGCGGCGGCTCGAGCGCCTGCCCGCCGAAGGTGACCACGCGGTTCACGGGCGGCGCGTCGGCAAAGCCGTCCACGATGGGGTGGGCACCAAAGAGGCCGTTCTCACGCGAGAAGACGAGGCGCCCGGGCGTGCCCTCGGAATGGCCGACATCGACGACGAGCCGCTCGCGCATCCTGACGCCGAGCCGCGCCGCGAGTCCCGCGCTGCCGCGCGCGACGGGCGCCTCATCGGCCGCGAGCAGCAGCGAGCCGCCGTTTTCGACCCACTGCAGCGTGGTCTCGATCTCCTGCGTGATGAGGCCGTCGTCGTCGAAGAACGCCAGCCCGTCGAGGCCGGCCGCGGCGGCAACCCGCCGCAGCACGCCGAGCACGCCGAGCGGACTTGCGATCACGGCGATCTTCGCGTCCACGAGCACCTCGGCGCGGGCGGCGTTGCCGTCGCGCAACCGGGTGAAGCCATCCGCCTCGATGAGGCCGGCGAACGCGCGCAGCCGCCCGGTGCTCGTGCCGTCGTTCCAGTGCGCGGCGTCGATCAGCACGGCGGGCGCGTCGCCCGTCCACAGCGGACGCTCGATGGCGCCGGCATACGGCAGCCCCGGCCGCTCGGCCAGGCCGCGCCAGAGCGCCAGCCCGGTACCCGCCACCACCAGCAGCACGCCGAGGCGTCGCAGGGTGCGTCTCATCGCGCCACCGGCGGCACCGTCACTCGTCGTCGCCGCCGCGGACGTGGTAGCGCGAGTACTCGTCGAGATACGTCAGCGAGGTCAGCGCCTGCATGCGGTCGAGGAACAGGACGCCGTCGAGGTGATCGGTCTCGTGCTGGATGACGCGCGCCGGGAAGTCCTCGGCCTCGATCTCCACCGTGCGGCCCTGCCGGTCGAGCGCCTTGACCACGATCTTGTGGGCGCGCGGCACGCGGCCGCGGATGTCGGGAATGCTGAGGCACCCCTCCCAGCCCTCGACCACGCGGCTGTCGGCCGGGGTGATGACGGGGTTGATGAGCACGCTCGCCTCCGCGTCGTCGCCGTCGTCGAGCATGGCGACGAAGATGCGCAGCCCTTCGTGCACCTGCGGGCCGGCCAGGCCGACACCGCTGTACTCGTGCATGGTGTCGATCATGTCGTCGATGAACTTCTGGAAGCGCGGGTCCTTGATCTCGGAGCGTTCCACTGACCGGGCCTTCTGGCGCAGCACCGGGTGCCCCATGCGCGAGACCTTCAGGATGGACATGCCCGCCAGTACAACAGACTGGCGCCCCGCTGTCCACCGGGCGCGCCGAGCCCATCCGGATGGTGGCCCCGGGGTCCCGCGGGTGTAGACTCACGGCCGGTTCGACCGGCTGTTCTTCGGAGGGATACACGTGAAGACACTTGCGCGCCCGCTGGGACTCGTCGTGATGCTGCTCACCGCCCTCGCCGCCGGGCGGGTCGAGGCACAGGTCTACCCGAACGCGAAGACGGGTGGCAACTACATGCACAACTACTACTTCGCGCCGGCGGCGAGCAGCACGCCGTGGTGGCCGTCGTGGCATCCGGACGGCAAGCGCATCGCTTTCGCGATGGACGGCTCGATCTGGACGATCGAGGTGGGCAGCACCGTGGCGAAGGAGCTCGTCTACTCCCCGCGCGAGTATCTGTCGATGCCCGAGTACTCGCCCGACGGCAAGTGGCTCGCCTACACGGCCGACGACGACGCGAAGAGCATCAACCTGCGCCTGCTGAACATCGCCACCGGCGCGTCGGTGGATCTCACGACCGGGCCGCACGTGAACCACGAGCCGGCCTGGTCGCCCGACGGCAAGCGCCTCGCCTACGTCTCCACGGCGCCGAACGGCTACTTCAACGTCTACGTGATGGACATCGTGGACGGCAAACCGGGCAAGAGCGTCCAGATCACGACCGACAATTCGTTCGGGCGCGACCGCCTCTACTTCGGCGACGTCGACGTGCACATCTCACCCGCGTTTTCGCCCGATGGCAGGGAGCTGCTGCTCGTCTCGAACCGCGGCATCCCGCTCGGCTCGGGCGGCATCTGGCGCGTGCCGGTCGAACCGAACGTGATGGCGACGCCGCGGGCGAAGGTCATCCACAAGGAAGAGACGCTCTACCGCACGCGTCCGCAGTGGTCACCCGACGGCAAGCGCATGGTCTACGCCTCGCACCTCGGCGGTCAGTACACCGAACTCTTCGTGCTGCCCACGGTGGGCGGTGAGCCCTACAAGATGACCTTCAGCGGCCACGACAACTTCCTGCCGCGCTGGTCGCCGGATGGCGAGTGGATCGCCTACATCTCGAACGAAGAAGGCGTGCCGCAGCTCAAGACGATGAAGTCGTGGGGCGGCGAGCAGCACATCGTGCGCATCGCCGAGCGGCGCTACATGCGGCCGATGGGCACCGTCTCGGTGCGCATCGTCGATGACGCGACCGGCGCCGAAGTGGCGGCGCGCGTCTACCACACGGCCGCCGACGGCAAGCCGTACACGCCGCCCGATTCCTACGAGCGCCTCGCCACGCTCAACCGTCATCTCTTCCACACCCCCGGCCGCTACATCACGCGCGCCCCGGTGGGCCCGTTCAAGATCGAAGTGACGCGCGGCTTCGAATACGAGCTGGCGACCACGACGGTGGACGTCCGCCCGGGGTCGACCAACAACGTCACGGTGCGCCTGAAGCGGATGGTGGACTTCGGCGCCCGCGGCTGGCAGTCGGGCAGCAACCACGTGCACATGAACTACGCCGGCAACCTGCACAACACGCCCGAGAACATGCTGATGATGGCGCGCGCCGAAGACATGGGCATGACGAGCCTGCAGGTGGCCAACAAGGACAACCGCGTGCTCGACTACCAGCACTACACGCCCGGCCAGTCGCTGCATCCGCTGTCGAAGGACGGCTACGTGATGCACGTCGGCCAGGAATACCGGCCGCCGTTCTACGGGCACGTCTCGCTCTTCAACCTGAAGAACAACCTCGTGTCGCCGTTCGTCACCGGCTACGAGGGCACCGGCATCGGCAGCCTGTATCCCTCGAACACCGACATCTTCCGCTACGCGAAGCAGCAGGGCGCGATCCGCGCCTACGTGCACCCGTACGCGGGCGACGCCGATCCCCTCGAGGGCAGTCTCGGCACGGCCAAGGGCTTCCCGGTGGACGTCGCCCTCGGCACCGTGGACTATCACGAGCTGTGGTCGCAGAGCGCCGGTGACGCCGTGCTCACGGTCTGGTACCACACGCTCAACAACGGCTTCCGCGTACCGGTGACCGGCGGCGAAGACTCGATCTCGAGCCTGCACCGCGTCGAACTCGTCGGCGTGTCGCGCGGCTACTTCCTCATCGGCGACCGGCCGCTCACGTGGGAGAACTGGATGCAGGCGATGCTCGCAGGCAAGGGCTTCGTCACGAACGGCCCGCTGCTCGAGTTCACGGCGAACGACGCCAACATGGGCGAAGAGATCACGCTGCCGGCCGCCGGCGGCCGGGTGACCTTCCGCGGCGCGCTGCACTCGATCGTGGGCGTCGAGCGCTTCGAACTCGTCTCGGGCGGCAAGGTCGTGCACACGATTCCGCTCACCGGCGACAAACGCGCCGCCACCTTCGAGCTGCCACTCGACATCAAGGCGAGCGGCTGGTACTCGCTGCGCGCGATTGGCGCGCCGCGCACCTTCCCGGTCGAGAACTCGCGGCCGATGGCCGTGACGAACCCGATCTTCGTCACCGTCGGCACGCAGCCCATCAGGAGCGCCGCGTCGGCCGACTACTTCGTGCGCTGGATCGACAAGCTCACGGCGATGGCCGACAAGGATCCGGGCTGGCGCAGCGACAAGGAGAAGGCGCACGTGCTCGGTCAGTTCAAGGAAGCGCGCGACATCTATCTGGCGCGCGGCAAGGAAGCGGCCTCGGCGGGCCGCCCGTAACATGAGTCAGTTCCGCTTCTGCCCCGTCTGCGGTGCCCCGCTCGAACCGCGGGCGCTGCGGACGGGTGAGCCGATGCGGCTCGTGTGCACGGGGCCGACCTGCGGCTTCGTGTTCTATCTCGACCCCAAGCTGGCGGTGGGCACGATCGTCCGCATGCCGGATGGCCGTATCGTGCTCGCGCGCCGGGCGATCGAGCCCGGGCACGGCCTGTGGGTCTTCCCGGGCGGCTACGTCGATCGCGGCGAAGATGTACGCACGGCGGCGATCCGCGAAGCCCGCGAAGAGGCCGGCATCGACATCCGCCTCGATGGCCTGGTCGGCATCTACTCGTATCCGGGCGTGACGGCCGTCATCATCGTCTACAGCGCGGTGTGGACGGGCGGCACGCTCACCATCGACGACGAGAGCCTGGAGATCCGCACCTTCGATCCCGACGGCCTGCCGTGGGACGAGATGGCGTTCCCGAGCACGAAAGATTCGCTGCGCGACTATCTGGCCGGGAAACGCGAAGGCCCCGCCGGTCCGCTCACTTCGGCCTGACGGCGAACGGACCCACCTCGGGCTTGCCCTGCGTGTTGGTCAGCGGGCCGAGTTCGGCAGCCACACCGCGCGCAATCGCCGCCGTTTCGCTGCCCGCCTGGAAACACGTGAAGTCCGGACGATCGCGCCAGGCGAACGGCCCGCACAGCCGCACGCCGGCAGCGATCGCCGCGTCGTGCACGATGTTGATGACGCGCTCGTAGTCGGGCTGCCCCTGCCGGTAGCCGGTGAAGTTCGCCAGGTCGCCGCTTGCGGCGAACACCGCCGTGACACCCGGCACCTTCGCAATCGCCGCGGCGTTCTTCACGCCTTCGAGCGTCTCGATCATCAGGATGAGCACGAGGTTGTCGTTGGCGGTGGCGCGGTAGCCGCCGGGCACGCCGCCGTACATCGCCGCGTCGAACGCCTGCCCGCCGCCGTTGCTGCGCCGGCCGAGCGGCGGGAAGTAGGCCCAGTTGACGACCTCGCGCGCCTCCTCTTCGGTATCCACGGTGGGCACGACGAGGACGAGCGCACCAGCGTCGAGCGCGTGCTGGATCTCGCGCTCGTCGGTGTAGGCCACGCGCACGCCGGGCACGGCTTTGGCGTGCGGGCACGTGCGCCACATGCGCGCCGCCGCCTGCCAGTCGCGCTGATCGTGCTGCATCTCGGTCCAGATGAAGTCGTAGCCGGCATTCGCCATCGCGCAGTAGACGCTCGGGTCGGTGGCGCCGAAGAGTGTGCCGCCGGTCACCTTGCCGCCGGCGAGCATCTTCAGCTTCACCGGATTCCACAGCTTCGTGCCGGCAGGTGGATCGAATGCCGTGCCGTACTTCCACGTGGCCGGGTCGAAGCGACCGCTGTTGGCGGCGCCGGCCGGGGCAATCTCGCGGGCGCGGCTGTCGGTGCCGGCTGGCGCCGCGAGCGGGAACTCACTGGCCCCGGGGGCGGCGTTGTTCGCGTAGGGATCGGCCGACGGCGCCGGTGTCTGGGGACGCGGCGCCGCGGGGGCCTGCGGAGCGGGCCCCTGCGCCTCGAGCGCCAGTGCCGAAAGCACGAGCATGCCGCAGAAGGAAATCGCCGTCAGGATTCGCGTCATCGGGGCCTCCGCCGTTCGTGGTGGCGGATGCTAACACGTCCCGGCCGCGCGCCGGCTCAGCGCCGGGCGACGGTGTCTTCGAGGGCCCGCACGATGCGCACGAGCCGCACCGGCCCGGGCGGCGTGAGCACTTCGCCACGCAGGTTCTCGCGGGCGAGCTGCCGCGGCACGAGGTCCACCGACGAGCCGAACCCGGGCACGTCCTTCACGGCATCCACCACGATGAGCCGCCGGCCCTCGCGCTCCGCCCGTTCGAGCAGCGGCATGAGCGCGGACGCTGCCGGGGCGCCGGTGTAGGTGCCGGTGGGCTGGCCGCCGCGCATCACGATGAACCGCTCGCGGAAGAACTCGTCGAGCACGAGCCAGGCGTCGATGCGGTTGGCGACGAGCAGACACGCCAGTTCGTCGGGCCCGGCGATGAGGTCCGTGGGCTCGACGAGCGGTGCCGCCAGCGTCGTCACCAGCGTGGGCCGCGCCCCTTCCCACGGCGGCCCCGCGCTGCCGCCGCGCCACGACTCCGCCGTCACGAGCAGGATCGCCACGATGCCGGCCGTGGTCACGACCCGCCGCGCCCCGCCGGCCCGCGCTGCCGCGATGGCGCCGGCGTCCACGGCGAGCGCCGCCAGCATGAAGGTCACCGGCAGCAGCAGGTAACGCGCCGTGATGCCCGATTCGATGACGCCGAACCACAACACCCAGCCGATCCACAGCACGTGCAGGGCCCGCTCCACCGGCGTCCACGCGCCTCCCGCCCCGGCCGATCGCGCAAGCAGCGCGCCGAGCGTAAGCGCCGTGAGCAGCGGGTACTCGCCGACGAGGTGCGCGAACATATCGAGCGGATAGACGAACGCGGATTCACTGACGCGCGTCCACGCATCGCCCGGCGCGAAGCCGGCGGCCATCGCCGCCACCATCCAGAACACGACCGCGCCGGCCAGCACGACGAGGCTCGTGCCCACGATCGCCTGGCGGATGCGCGGTGTGGCGAGCGGCAGCGCCGCGACGGCCACGGCCGGCACGAGGCCGAGTTGCCCGAGCATCGAGGCGATGCCGCCCACGAGTACGGTGGCGCCCGACCACGGCTGCTGGCGTCCGCGCACGAAGCCGAGCCCGCTCGTCACGACCACACCGGCGAGCGCTGCCACCGGCAGCAGGCGCGGCAGGTCGAGCGGCGGGCGCTCGAAGAGATTGAGCACCTGCCACAGGAAGAAGCGCCGCACCATCACATCGCCGTTGGTGGGCGGCGCCAGCGCATGCACGGCGAAGAGCGCGAGCTGACCGGCGACGAGCCCGGCGATGAGCCAGGCGGCGCGCCGCAGCCACTCCACGCGGCGAGCGGGCGCGGCGAACACGAACGCCACGGCCGGCACGGCCGCGAGCGTGAAAGCCAGCTCGTGCGTCCATCGCGCACCGAAGGCCACGAGCGCCAGCGCCACGGCACCGCGGGTACTCAGTGTGGGACGCGCCAGCAGCGCGAGCGCGATGAGGTCACAGAGCAGGAACGGCGAATAGAACCGCGCCGTCGAGGCCGACACCCAGAACGGCACCGACCCAGCCACCGCCACGACCGCCAGAAGCGCCGTGGGCGGCGACGCCAGCCGCGCGAGTTCGCGGAAGAGCACCCAGAGCGACAGCACCGCCGAAAGCACGCTCACCGCGCGGAACACGGGCAGCGCCTGACCTGTGGCCAGCCCGGCCAGCCACGCCGCGTACGAGTAGCCGAGCCCGCGGTCGTAGAGCAGCCCCGAGGGCAGCAGCGGCAGTCCGTGCGCCTCGATGCCGCGCACGGCAAAGACCGTGAACTCCTCGTCGGGCGAATAGCCGGGCCGCGCGAGATCCGACCATGCCGCCGCCAGCGCCACGGCCATCGTCAGCGCGAAGGCGAGCGTCCAGCGGCGCTCTCGGCCGTCCGGCCTGACGGAACTCGACATCGTGGGCAACGCGCTCGGCATTGTAGCCGGTGCTTCAGCTATCCTCTTGTCCGATGTCATCGACCGGCGTGTGTGCGAACTGCGGGGCCAGCCTGGCCGGTCCGTACTGCCACGCCTGCGGACAGCACGAAAGCGCGTCGCACCCGACCACGGTCGGGCATCTGTTCCACGAGCTGACGCACGAGCTGCTGCACGTGGACGGCAAGATCTGGCGCACGGCCCGTTCGCTCTTCACGCGGCCGGGCGAACTGACCGCCGAATACTGGGCCGGCCGCCGCGCCCGCTGGATCGGCCCGTTCCGCGTGTTCCTGATCGCCGCCGCGGCGCTGCTCTTCGTGCCCGGCATCGGCCCGATGAACTTCCAGACGCGCCTCGAGCGCAAAGCGAACGGCGACCTCAACGTGGCCATCGGCCCGCCGGGCGAGGCGACCCCTGGCACGGTCCTCATCGATGGGCCGGAGCGGGACGCCTACGTGGGCAGGCTGCGCACGGCCTACTCGGCTATCCGCTACGCCGCGGTGCCCCTCTTCGCGCTGTGCACCTGGCTGCTCTATTGGCGCTCGCAGCCCTACTACGCCAGCCATCTTGTACTGGCCGTGCACTACTACGCGTTCTGGTACCTGGTGAGCCTGTTCAGCGGACGCCTGCCGTATAGCGTCGGTGCGCCCCTCACGCAGGGGCTCTGCGCGGTCTATCTGTTTGTCGCGCTCCGCCGTCTCTTCGGTGAGACATGGCCGCGGACGGCCATCAAGGCGCTGGTGCTCTTCGTGGTCCTGATTGCGGCCGAGATGGCGCTGGCCTACGCGGCAGGCGCGTGGACCGCACGCGGACTCGCCTGAGGGCCCTGTGAAGCTTCCCGCCGGACGCCCCGGTCAGGCCGCGAACGACCGTTCGATACGATCGGCCAGCGCCTCGGCGTTCAGCAGCAGCATGTTGCGCCGGTTGCCGTGCTGGTCGCTCACTTCCACGGCCTCGTGCACGTCCTCGGCGCCCGCCCCGGTGTTCTTGTAGAAGAGTTCCGGGAGCTTCATCCGGTCCTTGTCGGAGAACGAGACGATCGCTTCGACAGAATCGACGACCAGGCCGAAGTGCACGCGCTGCCCCTTGAACACGAGCACCTTCCCCTGTGAGGGCGCGTCACCCTTGCCGTAGAGCCGCCGGGCGTCCACGATGGCCACGAGTTCCCCGCGCAGGTTCACGAGACCAAGCACGTGGTCCGGCAACCCTGGCGGCTGGAGCAACGCCGGCGGCCGCTCGAGGATCTCGCGCACCTCGTTGATCCCCACCGCATAGGTGTTGTCGATGGCGAACGTGATGTAGGTCCGGCGCACGCTCGCGTGGCTGTCGCGGGCTCCCTGCTGGCCCGAGGCGGCCTGGTAAAGCGCGCTATGGCCCTGGGTGATGGTGTCGACCTCGCGCTCGGAGAGCACCTTCGAGTGATCGAGGAGCAGGATGTCGCCGTCGGGCCGGGAAATGCAGCCGACGAACATCTCGGCGCGGTCCCGGTTGAGCATCGGGAAACGCATCACGTCGTCCGGAAAGTACTGCACCAGGCTGTCGACGGCATCCACGAGCAGGCCGAAGAGTTCGTTCCGCAGCCTGATGACGACCACACGCCGTTCACCGGAGGTGGCGCCGGCCGACCGGTCGGTGTCGCGGAAGCGCAGCAGGCCAGGAAAATCGATCACCGGTACGACCGTGCCACGCAGGTCGATGGTGCCGATGCAGTCGTCGACGGCGAAGACGTTCTCGGTCACGCGCTCGACCTTCAGGATCTCCTGAATCGTCTCGATGCCCAGGGCACAGGTCGACGGTCCGACGCGAAACGAGATGCACTGCCGCCGCTGGCCCCGCTGGCCGCGGAGGTGGCCGCCGGCCGCCGCGGCTGCGGTCTGGCGCGGCACGTTCTTCAAGGCGAAGATGGCCGCGATGTCCAGCACCTGCACGAGCCGCCGGCCGTGGTCCTTCTTGAAGACCGCGCTCACCACGCCATTGGCGCTGCGGACGAGGTCGCTGCGTTCGTCGCGGTTGTCGCGGAAGATCTCCCCCGTCCGGTCGAACAGCAGTCCGACGCAGCTGTCGCCGTGCTCGACGATCGCGACCTTCTGCGCGTGCTGCCGGCCCGCCCCGGGCAGGTCGAGCAGCCGGCGCAGATCCACCACCGGCACGATCGTGCCCCGCAGGTTGAAGATGCCGAGCAGGTAGTCGGGGCCAAGGGGCACGGCGGTGTAGGCCTCGCAGGGATTGACGACCTCCTGCACGTGCGCCACTGGCAGGGCGAACTCGCTGTCGCCGAGGAAGAACGATCCGAAGATGGCCTGAGTCTGCTCTGCCGCGATCATGACCGGCTCCATGGTTTCCGTCAGGGCTCGAAGCTGCGTGGCAGCCGTTCCACGTGGTGACTGCCGTCGCTGCCGCAGATGGAGAGCGTGCGGCCCACATCGCCGCCCACGTCTGATGATGCGATGGCGATTCCGAGCCTGTTCAGTTCGCGCATCGCGACCCGCACGTTCTGCGAACCAACCAGCCCGCCAGGGTCGGTGCCACGCGGACTGGTCATGTTGCCGCCACCGGCGAGCACGGCCACCACGCGCGGAATGTCGTCGGCCCGAATCCGCATCATCGCCACGAGCGACGCGACCGCCTGGTCGACGAAGCGTCCGCCGATGGTGAGTGGCCTCGTCGGGCACTCGGGCAGCAGACAGTGCGCCAGGCCGTAGACCTCGCGGTCCTTCCAGAGCAGCCCGACGCCCACGCAGGACCCGAGCAGCGCCTTGAGCGACTCCCCGTTGCGCGCGACCTTGACCTGCCCGATGTGCACGGCGATTTCGCAGGCGGCGGCCGGCGCCTCGAACGAGCGGGTGTCGGCCGTCATGCCACCTGCGCCTCCACACCAGGCAGCGAGCCGCCGCGCCTGCCGTAGATGAGGGGCTGCACCTGCGCGAACCCCGTCGTCAGACTCGAGAGCGACTCCGACTCGCCGATGATGAGCGCCGCGTCGTCGGCCAGACAGGCGCCGACGTTCGCCAGGACCCGCTCCTGGTCGCTCGCCGTGAAGTAGATGAGCACGTTGCGCAGCAGCACCAGGTCGAACGGCTGCTGACCACGCAGTGGCTCGAACAGGTTGTGCCGCCGGAACGTGATGGCGGACCGGGGCCGGGCGGCAAGGGCGAACTGCTCCTGCTGCGGCAGCATGTACTGCGCGAACACGTCGGGCCGTGCGCGCCGGAAGGCGTCGAGCGATCGGCCGCTGTAAAGGCCCGCCTCGCAGCGGGCCACCATCTCGCGCGAGATGTCCGTCCCCAGAATGCGGTACGCGAAGCCCGTATGCCGCGCCGCGAACAGGTCGCAGGCGATCGCGAGCGAATGCGCTTCCTCGCCCGAGGACGCTGCCGCCGACCAGATGCGGCAGGTCCGTCCGGGATGTGCGGCGAACCAGCGCGGCAGGAAGTCCTGCTCGATGAACGCCCAGATGCGCGGCGTGCGGAAGAACTGCGTCTCGTTGGTGGTCACCGCGTCGATGAACGCCAGACGCTCGTCGCCGCCGGCCCGCACGAGCTCGACGTAGTGCTCGTAGCGGTCGACGCCCAGCTCACGCAGCCGCCGCCGCAGGCGGCCCTCGACCATGGACTTCCGCGACGCACCCACGGTAATCCCCGTGACGTCATGGATGAGGCCGACGATCCGGTGAAATGTCTCGTCGGAGAGCTCGGGGCCCGTGATGCTCATGGCGGGCTACGCCGCGAGCTTCTGCGCGGCCGCCATCAGCTGGTCGGCGCCTTTCGAGAGCTCCCTGGTGGCCTGCGCGATGGCGTCCGAAGCCGTGGCCGAACGCTCCGTGGCGTCCGCCACCTGCTGAATCCCCGTGGCCACGTCGCGGGCAGCCGTCTGCTGCTCCTGAGCCGCCACCGAGATCTCGGAGATGGCGCGCGTGGTCTTGCCGACACCCTCGACGATCTTCTTGAAAGCCGACTCGGCCTCCTTCGACACCTCGCCGCCCTGTGCCACCCGCTTCACCGACTCGTTGATGAGCTTGGTGATTTCCTTCGTGGCCTGCGACGACCGCTCGGCCAGTTTCCGCACTTCATCGGCGACCACGGAGAACCCGCGGCCCTGTTCGCCGGCCCGCGCCGCCTCGATGGCGGCGTTGAAGGCCAGCAGGTTCGTCTGGCCGGCGATCTCGCTGATCACCTTGACGATCTCGCTGATCTCCTCCGACGACTTGTTGATCATCTCCATCGACTCGATGGACTTCGCGATGGCGCGGGAGCCGAGGTCGGCCTCCTGCTGGGTGCCCTTGGCGATGGCATCGGCCGACTTGCCGTTGAGGGCGATGGAGTCGATGGAGGCGCTCAGCTCTTCAACCGACGCGTTCATCTCTTCGGTGGTCGCGCCGAGCGACTGGGCCCCGGTGGCGACCGACGTCGCCTGGGTGGTGATGTCCCTGGTCTTGCTGGCGAAGGCCATGGCGATGCTCGTCACCTCCATCTCGAGGGCGACCTGTGCGGAGATGTTGGTGGCGAACTTCACCACCTTGCACACCTTGCCGTTGAGATCGAAGATGGGGTTGTAGGTGGCCTGAATCCACACGGCCTTGCCGCCGCGGCCGATTCGCTTGTAGCGGCCGCTGTCGAAGCGGCCCGCCCGCAGCCGTTCCCAGAACGCCTGATACTCGGGTGACGCCGCGTACGCGTCCTCGCAGAACATGCGGTGGTGACGCCCCTTGACCTCATCGAGCGAGTAGCCGAGCGTCTGCAGGAAGTTGTCGTTGGCGGTGATGATCGTGCCGTCGAGATTGAACTCGATCACCGCCTGCGCCTTGTCGATGGCGGCCAGCTTGCCCTCGAACTCGGCATTGCGCAGCCGCGCGGCGGTCACGTCGGTGGCGAACTTCACGACCTTCACCAGCTTGCCGGCGGCGTCGAAGACCGGATTGTACGAGGCATTGATCCACACCTCGCGACCGCCTTTGCCCAGGCGCTTGTACTCGCCGGTATCGAACTCGCCGCGCCCGAGCTTTGCCCAGAACGCGTGGTACTCAGCCGACGCGGCATACTCCGCGTCACAGAACATGCGGTGGTGCTTGCCCTGGATCTCCTCCAGCGAGTAGCCGACGGTGTGAAGGAAGTTCTCGTTGGCCGCCAGGATCATGCCATCCGGCGTGAATTCGATCACCGCCTGGACGCGGTTCACCGCATCGATGAGTCCGGACTGGTTGTCGCTCGAGGGCGTTGCGAATCTGGCCGCCTGGGGAGAGTCGTCGAGGCGCTGGGCCACCTGCATGATCGGAGTCCTCCTGAAGGTTCGTGCGCGCTTACGGGATGAAGCGCTCTCCTTCAATCGGCAGCCGCGGCAGGAACTTGAGCCCACCGTCGCGGCACCCCGACGTCCGCTGACCTGCGTTGGCGTGGTGTCCGGCCGGCGGCGACTATGAGTCGTCGTCGCACAAGGAACCGACACTCGCACCGGGAGTGCGGGTACCGCCAGGACAGGGGATGGCGGCCCCCTAAGGGCTCGTACAGGCGCAAGCCGCCGGGAGGTGCGAGTGTCCGACGCGACTCATCGGAGCCGACGGCCGGACACCGCGCCAACGCAGCCTCGCCTCTCGGCGACTAGTCCGACAGCCCTTCGGCCTTGCGCTCTTCGAGCGTGATCGTGCCGGCCGCGGCCTTGCGCGACGCGTCGAGCGACAGGATGCCGGCGTGCGGCGTGATGTACTTCGCCACCACCGCCGACGTGCCGTTGATGCGCAGCTTGCCCATCAGGAACGCGAACTGATCCTCGAGGCTCTTGCCGATGGCCGCGCGCACGTTCTGCGGCAGGTTCCACAGCTGGCTCTTGAACGGCCCGATGGCCTTCTTGCGCGCCTTGTAGAGGAACTGCTCGTCGGTGTCGCTCGCCTTCTTCTCTTCCTTGGCGTTCTCGCGGATCCAGGCGTACATCTCGGCCTTGAGCGCGGCCGGGAACTCGGCGTGGTCGTAGACCATGTTCTGGAAGTTGGTGGCGAGGTGGATCTCGCAGGCGCCGGCACGCGGGAAGGCTTCGAACGCCTCGGCACTGAGCGTGGAGGCGCCGTGCTGCACGGCGCCGCCGAGCCCGTAGCTCTCGCGGGCCACGCGCGACAGCTCCTCGAGCGTCACGAGGTCGATCTTCACGTCCATGCGGACCTTGCCGTCGGGGCCCACGAAGCCGCCGTGGGCGGTGCCGGTCTGCACGCTGATCTTGCTGATGCCCACGAGGTTGGCGCCCTTCTTTGCGAGCGCCGCGTTGAAGCCCTGCATGTAGGCATGCAGCTCGTGGATGTCGGAGTTCTTGCCGCCCACCTCGCCGATTTCACCGCCCACCGAGACGGTGACGTCCTTCGGCTCGTTGCGGCGGATGAAGGCCGCGAAGTCGGCCGCCAGCTCGCAATTGACCGCCTGCTGCTCTTCGAGCGTCGGCTTGTCGAGGTCCACGAGCGTCGAGGTGTCGATGTCGATGTTGTAGAAGCCGGCCGCGATCTCCTCGCGGATGAGCGCGCGCAGGGTGTCGAGTTCCTTGTCGCGGTCGGGCGACTGGTACTTCTTGAGCGCCACCTGCACGTGGTCGCCCTGCAGGAAGATCGGACCGCGGAAGCCCTCGCGCAGCGCGGCCGCGGCCATGACGGCGGCGTATTCGTGCGGCCGCTGCTCGGTGTAGCCGATCTCCGACCGGGCGATTTCGAGGATGAAGGCGCCGGCATCCAGGCCCTTGGCGGCGCGCATCACGGCGCGGCCCGTGTCGTAGGCCATCATGCGCACGTTGATCGCCGGCACGGTGAAGCCGCCGGTCTCGCCCTTGCCCATCGCGATGTAGAGGTCGTGGATCGAGGCGAAGCGGATGCCCTGATGCGCGGCCAGGTGCAGCACGACCCAGCGGGCCGTGCCCTTCAGTTCGGGCGTCGCGCCGAAGACCGCGGTGTGCGCCAGACGGTCCACGAGGTCCGTGGAGGGCGCGCCGGTGACCGTGATCTGGTCTCCGGTGATGGTGGCGATGCCGGCAAGGGCGGCGGTGAGGTCGGCGACGGAGGTGAACACCATGGATGCGCTCTTTCTGTGACTAACCAACAGGTGATTTTACCACCGGCCAGTCCACCCGTTCGATGACTGGCTCGGCCGTGGCGGCCATCACCATCTGCTCTATCGGCAGGTCCGCTTCCGCGCGTTCGATCTCGGTGATTTTCGCCCGCGTCAAAGGATGCCGCGGCGTGAAGAGCGTGCAGCAGTCTTCGTCGGGCAGGATGGAAATCGGGAAGGTGCCGAGCCGGTGCGCGTCGGCCATGATCTCGCCCTTGTCCATCCCCACCAGCGGCCGGATCGTGAGGTGGCTCGTGGCCGAGCCGATGACCGACAGGTTGTCGAGCGTCTGTGACGCCACCTGGCCCACCGCGTCGCCCGTGACGAGGGCGCGCGCGTGCACCTTCACGGCGAGCGCCTCGGCGATGCGCAGCATGAGACGGCGGTAGACCACGACACGGAGCGGCCCAGGCACGGTCACCGTGACCTGACGCTGCAGCTCGCCGAACGGGATGAGCATCAGGTGCGCGCCGAGCTGATACGGCGCCAGCACGCGCACGAGCTCGCGCGCCTTGTCGATCGAGGCGTGCGAGGTGAACGGATGCCCGTGGAAGTGCACGAAGGTCGCGTGGCAGCCGCGCCGCATCATGCGCCACGCCGCCACCGGCGAGTCGATGCCGCCCGAGAGCAGCACGAGCACGCGTCCGCCGGTGCCGGTGGGCAGTCCGCCGGCGCCCGGTTCCTTGCCGAAGTGGTAGTAGGCGGCCTTCGGCACGATCTCGACCCACACGGTGAACGCGGGATTCGAGAGATCGACCTTCCAGCCGGTGGCCGCACCAACACGCGCGCCGATGTGGCGTTCGAGATCCGGCGACGCGACCGGGAACTGCTTGTGCGCCCGCCGCACTTCCACGCGGAAGCTCGGCACGACGCGGTCGCGCGGCAGGTCGCGCATCACGCCCTCGGTAATCGCCTCCACCGTGGGCTCGACGCGGTGCGCCACCGCGTAGTTGGCGAGCCCGAACACGGTGCGGATGCGCGCGCAGACGGCGTCGAGGTCCTGGCCGTCGTGCACCGGCACTTCGAGGCGTCCCATCGGCAGCCGCACGTCACCCACGCCGAGGCCGGCGAGCGCGTCGCGCGTGTTGCGGGCGAGGTGGCGGATGAACCACGGGCGGTTCTGGCCCTTGAGCGCGATCTCCTGGTAGTGCGCCAGAACGACACGGGCGGGGCCCGGCGTGCGAGGCTCGGCGGTCGCGGTCACGCGTGGCCTCGGCCCGCGATGACGCGGGCGGCGCGGTGGCCGCTCACGACCGCACTTTCGATCGTGGCCGGCAGGCCCGTGTCCGTCCAGTCGCCGGCGAGCAGGAATCCCGGCAGCGGTGTGACCGTGGCCGGACGCGCCGGCTCCCCGGCCGCGAGCGAGAAGGTGGCGCGGCGTTCGCGCACGGCCGTCGCGCGCACGAGGCGCGCACGTGTGGCCGCCGGCACCGCGGCCGTGAACTCCGTGAGCGCGCGCTCGATGATGGCGTCGTTCTCGCGGCCCACGATCTCGTCGGCGCCGCTGCAGACGAGCGACAGATGGGTCCCCTGCCCCGGCGCCACGAGTCGCTTGTCGAACACCCATTGGAACGCACGACCCGGCAACCCGATGAACGGCGCCTGGAGCACGGGGCCGTCGAACCAGAGGTTCACGGTGACGATGGGCGCGCTGCGCATGGTGGAGGCGCGATGCACGATCGGCGCAAGCGGCGCTGGCAGGTCGTGGAAGAGCGCCGCCACGGCGTGCCACGGCACACTCGACACGACGTGTGGCGCGCTCATGACACGTCCGCGCACTTCCACCCCGATCGCACCGCGGTCGGTCACGACGACCCGGGCCTGCGCCCCGCGCAGCACCTCGCCGCCGCGAGCTTCGACGAACGCCACGGCGGGGTCGATGAGCACGTGCGACAGCGACTCGGCCGGAATGACGAGCGCGGCGGCGTCGGGCCCCGGCCCGAGCATCCGCCGCACGACTTCCACGAAGGTCGTGGCCGTGGCCTGATCGATCGGCTGGTTGAGCGCGGCCACCGCCAGCGGCTCCCAGAGCAGATCACAGAGACGTGCCGGCTGGCCGAAGCGCGTGAGCCACTGGCGCACGGTTTCATCTGGCGGCGGTGGCGGTGCCGCCGGATCGAGCGCCGGCCCCAGACGCGCCACGGCCACGCGCTCGCTCCACGAGAGTGCATCCCACGCCAGCACGCCGGCAGCGAGTTGCAGGGGCGATGGCAGCGCCGGGCAGCGCAGTTCGCTCTGGCGGCCGCGCCTGTCGATCATCGGCACGGCCAGCGCTGATTGCACGCGCACCTTGCGGCGCGTGCCGATGCGCTCGAGGTACGTGAGCGTGTCGTGGTAACAGCCGAAGAGCACGTGCTGGCCGTTGTCCACCCAGTCGCCGGTGACACGATCGGCCGTGGCAAAGGTGCGGCCGCCGGCCATCGGCCGTGCTTCCACCACGGCCACGCGGGCACCCGCCTCGGCGAGCGCGGTGGCCGCGCTCAGCCCGGCGCAGCCGGCGCCGATGACCACCGCATCGAAGCCGCTCACGGCGTCCGTGCCGGCGAGAGCGCCTCGACACCGGCCCGCATCATCGTCCGCATCCAGGTGGAGGCGGCAATCCACACGCGCTCGGGCCGGGGCACGCGGATCACTTCGCGGAACACGTCGTAGCCGCGCGCCTCGATGCGCCGGAGGATGCCGAAGTAGATGGCGCCCATGATCTCGGCCGCCACCAGGTGTTTCGCCTCGCCCGGCGGCATCGCCGCGGCGGCGCGATCGTAGAACGCCCGCGCCCGCCCGAGCTGATGTTCGAGCAGCGCGCGGATCGCCGGCGTCACCGCGCCGGCCGCCAGATCCGCTTCGCTGCAGCCGAACCGGCGCAGTTCGTCCTGCGGCAGGTAGACGCGGCCGTGGTCCAGGTCGGTCTTCACGTCGCGCACGATGTTCGTGAGCTGCAGCGCGAGGCCGAGATTCATCGCGTAGTCGCGGCCGCCCGGGTGCCGGCAGCCGAAGATGTTCAGGCAGATGAGGCCCACGGTGGAGGCCACGCGCCAGCAGTACTCGCGCAGGTCGTCGAAGGTCTCGTAGCGGCGATGGCCGAGGTCCATCGCCACGCCGTCGATGAGGTCGTCGAACGACCGCCGCGGCAGATCGAACTGGCGCGCCACCGGCACGAGCGCCTGGCCCTGCGGCGACTGCGCCTCGCCGCGCTCGAACACGCGCGCGATCTCGTCGCGCCAGAAGCCGATCTGCCGGACCGCCTGCGCCTCGTCCGCCGCTTCGTCCACGGCATCGTCGATGGCGCGGCAGGCATCCCACACCGTGACGATGGCGTCGCGCTGCGTATCGGGCAGCACCAGGAACGAGTAGTAGAAGGAGGTGTCGCGGCTCACGGCGAAAGCATCCTCCACGCTATCACCAGCCCGTCCCCGATGCCGAGTTTCGGCCGCGCCGCCACCGGATCGAAACGGCCCTGCTCGAGTTTTTCGAGCACCCGTGTGCCACCGTGCCACGTCGCCTCGAGTTCGAGCCGCAGCCGCCCGCGTGTGTATTCGAGCAGCGGACGCCCCCGGTAGAAGAGGGCGCGGGTGCGCGCGGCCGATGCCGCCAGCGCCTGCTGCCACTCCCGCGGCGTCGTCGTCATCCCGGCCGAGAGCTGGTCGGGATGCGCGCCACTCGCCCGCCACTGCTCCTCCGGCACGTAGAGCCGCCCGCGCCGCCAGTCCACGGCGAAGTCCTGCCAGAAGTTCGCAAGCTGCAGGGCCGTGCAGATGGCGTCGGACCAGGCATCGAGCCGCGCGTCGGCGTGGCCGAAGAGACGCAGCACGAGCCGGCCCACCGGGTTGGCCGAGCGGCGGCAGTAGTCGTCCACGTCGGCCCACGTGGCATAGCGCGTCACGGTGATGTCCTGGCGAAACGCCGAGAGCAGCGCCTCGAAGAGGTCCACCGGCAGCTTGCAGGTGCGGATGGTGTGGCCGAGCGCGAGGAAGATCGGGTCCGAGGCGTCCGCGCCGGGCCCCGCTGCCACGTGCAGGCGGGCCAGCCAGTCGTCGAGCAGGCGGAAGCGCTCCTCCGTGGCGTAGCCGTCTTCGTCGGCGAAGTCGTCGGCGCTGCGCGCGAAGGCGTACACGGCGGCCACGTGCGGACGAATCGGCGCCGGCACGAGCCACGACGCCACCGGAAAATTCTCGTAGTGCGACGACGCCAGCGTCAGGCAGTGCGCGTAGGCGGCATCGAGGGCGGCGTCGCCTGTCACCAGATCTGCTCCGGCACGCCGGCGCTCGCGTTGGCCGCACGGGCCATCACGAAGAGCAGATCGGAGAGCCGGTTGAGATACGTGAGCACCACCGGTTCGACGTCGCCGTCCGCGATCCTGAGCGCTTCGGCCTCGGCCCGCCGGCACACCGTGCGGGCCACGTGCAGGGCGGCGCCCCCGGGCGCGCCACCGGCCAGGATGAAGTGGCGCAGCGGCGGCAGCGATTCCTCGAGCGCGTCGATCCAGCCTTCGAGGCGGGTCACGTCCGCGTCGCCGATCGACGCTTTCTCCACGCGCGAGGCGATCTTGTGGCGCGGGTCGGCCAGCCGCGCGCCCACCGCGAACAGGTCGCGCTGGATGTGCGTGACCTGGGCGGCGAGCGCCGGCGTGAGGCCGGCGGCAATCGCGGCGCCGAGGTGCGCGTTCAGCTCGTCCACCGCGCCGTAGGCCACGACGCGCGGATGGGTCTTCGACACGCGCGTGCCGTCGAAGAGACTCGTGGTACCGTCGTCACCGGTCTTCGTGTAGATTTTCAGCGTCACTCACCGGATTATGGCCCGCCCGCGGCAAACCCGCGCCCGAAAACCCACACTCCCGCCGCCAGCCGACCGGACCCGCTTCAGGCGGGTGCTGCTGAAGTGGTACGACCAGCACGGCCGTGACCTGCCGTGGCGCACGACCGACGACCCGTACCACATCCTCGTGAGCGAGGTGATGCTGCAGCAGACGCAGGTGGACCGCGTGCTGCCGAAGTACCACGAGTGGCTGTCGAAGTACCCCTCGCTCGCGGCGCTGGCCGAGGCGCCGGAGACCGACGTGTCTGCCACGTGGCGGCCGCTCGGCTACAACATCCGCCCGAAGCGCCTGCACTCGATCGCGCGCGAAGCGGTCACGAACTACGGCGGGGCGCTGCCCTCGGACCGCGAGACGCTGCTGTCGTTCAAGGGCATCGGCGAGTACACCGTGGGCGCCATCCTGAGCTTCGCGTTCAGGAAGCGCGCCGCCATCCTCGACACCAACGTGGCGCGGGTGCTCTACCGCGTGTTCCTCGGCAAAGGCGACCCGAAGGGGCACGCCATGATCCGCCACCTCTGGGCGGTGTCGGAGGTGCTCGTGCCGCGCGCCCGCGCCTTCGACTTCAACCAGGCACTCATGGACTTCGGCGCCATGCAGTGCACGGCCCGCAAGCCGAAGTGTCTCGTGTGCCCGATGGCGAAGTTCTGCCGGTCGTACCCGTGGACGGACACGCCGGTGAAGCGGACGGCGCGCGCGAAGTAGGGCCGGGACGGCGTCAGGCCGACGGCCGGTCCGGCGCCTCCGTGAAGGCCGCGCGTGTCGTGGCCGGCTCGATGAGCGCCACCACGAGCGCTACGCCGATCGCGAACGCGAAGAACACCACGGCCCACTCGCGGCTCGTCTCCATGAGCGCGACACCCGCCCACGCCCACAGCAGCAGGATGGCCCAGTCCGCGATGGCGACGAACCCGCGGGTCCTGGCACGCTGCGCCGGCAGTTCGTGCGGCAGCACGGCCGCCGAGAAGCGCAGGTGCAGGCGAACGTTGGCGGCCACGATGGTGGCGGCCAGACACGCGAGGAACCACGGCAGGCCGGGCGGCACGTCGCGATGCACGAGCCACGCCGGCACGATCATCAGCCAGTAGACCGCGGCCGCGGCCGCCTGATGGAAGCGCCACCACCACAGCGCCGGACGCCGGCCAGTAACCGGATCGAGGGGCGCCGCGGTGCTGACGGGCGGGCGCGCGGCTGACGGGCGCGGCGTCGCCAGAGGCAGCGCGGTCACGCCCTGCCCGCCAAGGCACCCTGCGATGGCGGCCACGAGCTCGCCCGTCGTGGCGAAGCGATCCTCGCGGCGATGGCGGGTGCAGCGGTTGACGACCGCCGCGATGTCGGCGCTCACGACGGCGCCGTCGAGCGGCACGGGCAGGCCATCGGCGCGCATGACGAGCGCGATGGTGGCGGCGAACGTGCCGGCATCGAAGGGGTTGCGGCCCGACGCCATCTCCGCCAGCACGACGCCCAGGGCGAACTGGTCGGTGCGTCCGTCCACGTCTTCGCCCAGCAGCTGTTCGGGCGCCATGTAGCCGGGCGTGCCGGCGATGAGGCCCTGAATCGTGAGCCGCGAGGTGGACGCCAGACGCCGCGCATCGCCTTCCAGCCGCGCCAGGCCGAAGTCCAGGATCTTCACGCGGCCGTCAGCGAGGCGCAGAACGTTTTCGGGCTTCAGGTCGCGGTGCACGATGCCGCGGGCGTGCGCGGCCTCGAGCGCGGAGGCCAGCGCGTGGGCGATGGTGAGCGCTTCTTCGCGCGGCAGAGGTCCGCGGGCGAGCACCTCGCGCAGGGTCTCGCCCTCCAGCAGTTCGCTGGCGATGTAGGCACGGCCGTCGATGTCGTCGAGCGCGTAGATCGTGGCGATGTTCGGATGCACGAGCGCCGCGGCGGCGCGTGCTTCCTGCCGCAGACGCTGATCGCCAGCGTCGTGCGCGGCGGCGGACACGGCCTTGAGCGCCACGCGGCGGTGCAGCCGCGTGTCTTCCGCCTCGAACACCACCCCCATGCCGCCACGCCCGATCTCGCGCACCAGGCGATACGGCCCGATGGTCGCGCCAGCCACGAGCGCGGCGTCGTCGGCGGGCGCGGCCAGCGCCTCAAGCGCTTCGGCGGGCGGCGTTTCGAGGAACGTGTCGTCGTCTTCGTGCGCGGCGAGCAGTGCCGCCACCTCCGCGCGCACGTCGTCCGGCGCCGCGACGGCCGCGAGCCACGCCTCGCGTGACGCCGCGGGTTCCGCGAGCGCACGCGCGAAGAGCTCGCCCACTGCCTGCCAGCGCTCGGGCGTCATCTCAGACGGCGTCCGCGGCGAGTGCCTTCTTCAGGAACGCCCGCGCCAGCGTCCAGTGCCGCTTGACGGTGGCGGGCGACGAATCCATCACCTCGGCGGTTTCCTCCACGGTGAGACCGCCGAAGTAGCGCAGCTCCACGATGCGCGCATGCTGCGGATCGAGCGCCGCAAGCTGCGTGAGCGCGCGATCGAGCGCCACCAGATCCACGCCGGCGTCGGGTGAGGGCGCCGGCAGCAGTCCCTCGTCGAGCGTGATGCGCTGGCGCGCGCCGCCACGTTTGGCGGCATCACGGCGCCGCGCCCGATCCACGAGCACCTGCCGCATCGACACGGCGGCAATCGCCAGGAAGTGTGTGCGGCCCGTCCACGGCTGGTCGCCCGGTTTCACGAGCCGCATGTAGGCCTCGTGCACGAGCGCCGTCGCCTGCAACGTCTGGCCGGGACGCTCGCGCCGCAGGTAGCCACCGGCCAACCGCCGCAGCTCGTCGTAGACGAGCGGCAGCAGGCGCGAGGCGGCCTTCTCGTCGCCGGCGGCGGCCCGCGACAGCAGCCGTGACGCCTCGCCCGCGGGCTCGGCGCCCGCGGACGTCCCGGGCTCGCGCTTGCTGGAAGTCATGCGCCGATTCTAGTCGCCTCAGCGATGCCGAGGCTCTGCCACGTAGAGATGTCGCCCCATCAGCACGGCCGACACGCCGAGCGCCGTCAGCAGGCCGGCGATGGCCGCCATCCCCACGATATCGAGCAACAGCACGGGCCCCAGGCCCGGCAGCGTGACTGCCGGCCACTGGATGAGCGCCAGCGCCAGCGCGGAGATGGCGATCCGAAGTTCCGTGGGACCGACACGCACGAACGACATGCGGAACTCGCCGCCCACGGCAGTGGAAAGAAACACCTCGGCGGACACAAGCAGATACGCCACGAGCACGCCCAGAGCCACGAGCGGGGTCATGAGGCCCGACAGCGCCATGCCGCCCATGAGCATCGTGGCGCCGATGACGTCGAGCACGTGGTCCACGTAGTAGCCATAGCGCGGACGCTCCTGACGCCGCACACGCGCCAGCGTGCCGTCGAGGCTATCGCCGAACCAGTTGAGCGCAAGCCCCGCCACGACGCCCACGAGTGCCACGGGGAAGAGACGAGCCAGCGCGAATGACAGCGACGCGATCGCCGTGCCCACGACGGCGAGCGCCGTCAGGTGATCCGAGTGCATCCGCGCGGGCAGACGGTGCGCCAGCCACAGGAGCGTCTGCCGTTCGACCTGCGCGAGAAGACTGCGATTCACCCGGACGTGTGTGGTTGCCGCATGCGCCATGGCTGGTTCCCCCGCCCGCGCGCCGGCGGGTATCGCCGGAGGTTTGCGGGCGTTCATCGGGGAATGCGCAGGGCGCGGGGAAACGGGCTCAGACCGCCTCGATTGATTCGTTCGATATCTTCGACACGCCGCATTCAGGAGTCCAGCGGGTCGGATTGCGGCGCCCGCTTTCGGATGTGCCTCGAGAAGTTCGCCGCCTTCGACAAAGGCCAGATATGTGTTCAGCTTCTCCTGAAGGAACAGGAGATGTTCGTTCGCCTCGTCCCACTCCAGATGGTCGGACACCGTCAGCTCGACGACGGCGTCCCGTGCGATGCCAATGGCGTCGATCACGCCTGGATTGTCTACCGCCACGGCTGGTCTCCGTTCTGTCTCACGAGATGAGCCTGAGGCTCCGTCGGCCACGGGACTCATGCCGGTCGCGACGACAGCACGTCGCGCAGAAACGCGTGAATGATTGCCCACGGCCGCGGACAGTCGTTGTGGCCGCACGGCAGCTCGTGGAACTGCGCACCAGCCACGGCGGCCGCGAGCGCGCGGCCTTGAGCCACCGGCACAATGCTGTCGTCTCGACCGTGCAGGACGAGAAGAGGCCCTCGATACCGCTGCAAGGCCGACAGATTGTCGAACGGATCCCGCACGAGAAATCCCGGAACAAGGTACCGGGCGGCCAAGGGGCGCGTACTCGTGAAGGCTGACTCGAGAATGATGCCGGCCACAGGTCGGTGCGCCCCAAGCCACGCCGCAGCCCCGCCGCCGAGTGAACGTCCCCACGCTACGATTCGTGCAGCATCAACTCGTCCGTCTCGCCGCGCCCAGTCATGCGCTGCGGCCGTCGCCTCGACAATCGATTGCTCCGATGGCGTCCCACTAGAACCGCCGTAGCCTGGATACTCCAGGAGCAGTACGCCCCACCCCGAGGACAGCGGCTCCGCGAAGTGCTCCACCCATTGCTCTGCCAGTTCTGCGTTCCCATGCGTGAAGATGATGAGCGGCCCGGGACCAGCCCCTTGCACCGTGGAAGGGAGAAACAGCGCCTCGGCCACTCCTGCCCCAACAGCCAGGCGGACAATCTCGACGTGCCGCAGATCTACTGCCCGCGAGGGCTGCGGCGCAGGAAAGAGAACGCGGCGCTGCACCAAGAACGCACCCGCAAGCACGACTGCGACGAGAACGGCGACCGACGCGAACGCGGCCCAGAGCCTGACCATCGCTAGTCGCGCCCCTCATATGCGCTGCTCATGCCGCCCGCCTGGTCACGAGAAGCCACCACGACCAGAATGCGGAGACGGCAACACACGCTACCGCGCTCCACCCGGCCCACCAACCGTTCGCACGTCGGGCTTCGAGAAACTCCGCAGGCCCCATGAACCAGTCTGCGCAGCGGAGACTCCACACGTCGGCCACGCAGACGCCGCCGATGGCAACAGGAAGTACATCGCCGCGCGACGACTGCCCCAGACACCCGGCTTCAACGACCAATCGCTTTGCTCCATGACGGCTCACCACCGCGGATCGTGTAAGGGTGTCGAGACGAGCGTCTCGGCGCACTACCGAGGCAACACCAGACGAAACTGCTCTTCCGCTCGCGCTACTGTGATCAGCCAGCGACGGAGGGTCTCGCCCGACGTGCCGGCTCGGAAGGCCGAGGCAGCCTAACGCCCCGGCTTCAGCCGCGGCGACCCTCATGATGCGCCGGTCGGCTGCATCTGGAGGTCAGGCATCGCGCCTAGCTGGCGATGGCGTGCGAGGACCGCACCGAGAGCAGATCGTCGTCGCTGACCGCCCGGATGTCGCGCGCCTCGAGCGTGACGAGCGCCTGCGTACGCCCGGAGCCCGCCACGAACTCGACCATGTAGCTGTCGGGCCCGACCTGCTCGACCACCGCGCCGAGATCGCCCCGCTTGAGACCATGGGCGGGCAGATCGCGCTCAAGGACGACCACGTCGAGATTCTGCGGTGTCATGCTCTACCTCCCGGGTACGCCGTGACGAAGCGCGCCACTGTCTCGCCCGTGCGCACGAACCAGACGCTGGTCACCGGGGCGGCACCGCCCGGTCCCTTGAGGATAGCCCGGATCGTGAACGACTGGCCGAACGCCTCGACCGGGCCAGGCGTTGCAGATTCGGGCAGATGCTGCGAGCGCAGCGCCGCCTCGAGTTCGCGCCAGTTGCGTGCCGTGAAGCCGAGGCTCGCGAAGAATCGGGCCTTAAATCGCCCGACCGGATGCACCTCGGAGAGCAGGTAGCCCTCGAGCTTCTCCTGCTCGACGATGGCGTGATCGACGTTCGGCAACCGCACCCAGCGATTCTAGCGAGTTCGCCGAGATGATGTTTCGCGAATGCCTAACGAAACGGCGTTCAGCCGCGCGCCGACGCGTGTCACGCGGCGCGGGATGTTCCCTCACTTCGGTAGACACCTGAGTTCTACGCGGCACGGCGCTCATAGTCAACGGGGGACTGATACCCCAGCGACGAATGCAGGCGCTCCTGATTGTAGTACCGCGCATAACGCGTGAGCGCGGTGCGCAGCGCACGGGCCGTCGTGAACGTGCGCCCGTGCAGCAGTTCGGCTTTCAGCGAATGGAAGAACGACTCGATGTGGGCGTTCTCGTCGGGGGCGCCGCCGCGCGTCATGCTCTGGAGCGCTCCGTGCGCGACCAGGAGGGCCTGCACCGATGCCCCGAGGAACTCGCTGCCGCGATCGGTGTGGAAGATCAGTCCCGCCGGTGGTTGGCGGCGTCGCAGGGCGGCCGCCAGCATCCCGCCCGTGAATCGGGCGTCGCGGGTGCGCCCCAGCCGCCACGCGAGCAGGCGGCGCGAGTGCCGGTCCAGGATGGCGGCGACGTACCACCAGTGGCTCGCCACCGGCACGTACGTGAGGTCGCCGACCCAGATCTGATCGGGCGCGGTGGTCACCTGGGCGCGCACCCGATTGGGGTGCTGCGCGAACCAGCGATGCGTGCCCGTCGTGCGGCGGTACACCCGCACCACGCGCGCGCGCCACTGCGCCTGCCGCATCAAGCGTTCCACGCGCCGGTGACTGACGGCATAGCCCAAGCCGACCAGCGCGCGATACAGCCGCGGGCTGCCGTAGGTGCGGTCACTCCGCTCGAAGATCACACGCATCTCGTCGAGCAGTACGCGGTCCTGCCTCGCGTGCGCACTGACCGGCCGCCGCTGCCACGCATAGAACCCCGGACGCGTGACCCCGAACAGCCGGCACAGCCGCGCGACCCCGAACGTGTCGCGTTCCTGGTCGATGAACGCGAAGATCGCGGCTTTCGTGCGGAGGTGAACCGAATGAGTTTTTTTAGCAGCGCGTGCTCCTCCTGGAGCACGGCATGCGCCCGCTGCAGCGCCTGGAAGCGCTGCATCTCCCGCGCCGGGGGCGTCTTCGTCTTCGTCACCTTTGCCGGCAGCGCCGCGGATCCGCGAAGCGTGCCCTCGCGCGCCTGCTTCCGCCACCGCGACAGCATGAACGGATGAATCTCGAGGGCGTCAGCGACCGCCTGCACCTCGACATCCGGCAACTGACTCAGCGCGACCGCCTTGCGCTTGAACTCCAGGCTGTAGCGCTGGACCTTCCGTGGGCCCGCTCGGGGCATGGGACACCTCCGTCTGTTAGGTGGAAGTGTCTACTTTAGTGAGGGAGGCTCCGCGTCGGCTGCATTTGGATGTTAGCCAGTGTCTCGGTACAGACCGGGTAGATCGTATACAGAAGTCCGGGCACATCGTTTACACCAGGAGGATGCCCTGGATGGAGACGAATGTCAGCAAGGAACGGCTCACGTTTGTGCAGGACCTCGCGAGTGGCCACTGGTCGATGACGGAGCTGTGCGAGCGCTACGGCATCACGCGCCCGACCGGCTACAAGTGGGCGGCGCGCTACGACGCGCGCGGATCTGATGGTCTGGCGGATCGGAGTCGCGCGCCGATCACGTGTGGCCATGCGACGAACGATGCCCTGGTCGGGCGGATTCTGCTGGCTCGGCGCGAGTACGGGTGGGGGGCGAAAAAGCTCCTGCAGGTGTTGCAGACGCGGTTCCCGGCGGAGCCTTGGCCGGCGCGCAGCACGGTCAACGCGATTCTCGACCGGCACCACCTCCTGCACAAGAATCGGCGACGTCGCAAATGGGCGCATCCCGGCGTGGCGCCGTTGGTCACCCAGCGCCCGAACGAGGTCTGGCCCGCCGACTTCAAGGGCCAGTTCCGGACCGGCGACGGCTACTACTGCTTCCCGCTGACCATCACCGACCACTTCAGCCGCGCCGTGCTGACCTGCCACGGCTTGCGCACGGTCAGGACCCGCGACGTGAAGCCCGTGTGGCGGGCGCTCTTTCGCGCGGTCGGCTTGCCCGACGCTATTCGCACCGACAACGGCCCCCCGTTCGCGTCGACGGGCATCCATGGGCTGACGGGCCTCAACGTCTGGTGGATGCAACTGGGCATCGTGCATCAACGCATCACGCCGGCGAGCCCGCAGGAGAACGGCACGCACGAACGCATGCATCGCGAACTCAAGCGCGAGACGACGCGGCCCGCGGCCGCCACGCTGCGGGCGCAACAGCGGCGCTTCGATGCGTTTCGTCAGCGCTATAACGACGAGCGGCCGCACGAGGCCCTCCACGGGGACACGCCGAGCGCCCGCTGGTATCCCTCCGCGCGTCCGTTTCCCGAGCGCCTTGCCGCCCCCGAGTACCCGGCGCACCTGGAGGTCCGACGCGTCAGCACCGCCGGCACGTTCCGTCTCGGCGCGCGCCGGCAGCCCTTCCTCAGCCACGCGCTCAGTGGACAGGACATCGCGCTCGAGGAGGTCGATGACGGGATCTGGAATATCGTGTACTACCGCACGCTGCTCGGGAAGATCGACGAGCGCACGTCGCGAATTACTGGAACGAAGCCCGGCAAGTAAGGTGTAAACGATGTTGCCGGACTTCTGTCAACGATCATCCCGTCCGTTCA
>JALHON010000021.1 GCA_022842985.1 Acidobacteriota bacterium
AGCGCGCGACAGCGTCGGGCGGCGGCGGACCCTCGAGCAGCGCGAGGTCGAAGTGCGCGGCGCTCGCGCGGCCGTGTTCCGATGACGCGGGATCGGCCGGCGCGGTGCCGTCGTGATCGTGATCGGACGATTCGCCGTGGTCGTCGGCGAACCAGGCGTCGTGATCGTGACCGAGGTCGTCGTGGTCGTGATCGTGGTCGTGCGAATGGGCCGCGCGCGGCGCCGCCTCGTGATCGTGCCCGGTCTCGGGGCCGTGCGTGTGGTCGTGGCGATGTGTCGCGAGGTGGGCGAGAGGTGCTAGCTGGGCGGCCAGCAGGAACACGCCGAGCAGCAGCCGGCCGGCAAGTGGCCGGATCCCCTCGAGCAGGCGGTGCTGGCGGCGCATGGCGGTCATCGACGATCGTGCACCCGATCGGGCGCACTCCTCGTGCACTCTACGCGGGTACTGTCGGACCGGATGTTTGCGCTATTTCGAATTATCGAATATACATAGTGGGTGAACTCGGCCCTCAGAGCCTTCAAGGCGCAGGTCTTCCAGGCGCTGGCGCATCCCACGCGGATCGCCGTCGTCGAAGCGCTGCGTGATGGCGAGATGACCGCGGGCGCCCTGCAGGCGTCCCTGCAGGTGGAGCAGGCGAACCTGTCGCAGCACCTGGCCGTGCTGCGCGCGCGCCAGATCGTGGTGAGCCGGAAGTCGGGCAACCAGGTGTATTACACGCTGCGCGATCCGGTGCTCATCGAGGTGCTCGATCTGCTGAAGCAGTACTTCAATGCGCACCTCAGCGAAACGGCGGCGCTGCTCGACGCAATGGCCGCCGACAGCAAACGTCCCGCATGAATCACGTTCGAGTCACAGGAATCGCCAGGGACTGCCGACCGGCGAGTCGTTAACCACAGGGAGAGTCTATGGCGCTCAGAACCGGCGATCGGGTCCTTCAGGAAAACTACGGCGTGGGCGAGATCATCGACATGTCGGCCGCCTACGTCACGATTTCCTTCGATGACGGCAGCACCCGCAAGTTCGTGACCTCGCGTGTGACGCTGCAGCCGAGCAGCACACCGGCCCCGGTGAAGACCAAGTCGGCCTCGCGCGCCAAGCGGGCGACGAAGAAGACGGCCGCGGTGGACACGGGAGCCGACTCGTGAGCGGACGCGGAACACCGCCGGTGACCATCGCACCGGCCACCGGCAAACTCGGGGTCCTGCTCGTGGGCCTGGGCGCCGTCGCCACCACCACCATTGCCGGCGTGTTCGCCATCCGCAAGGGCCTGGCGCAGCCGATCGGGTCGCTCACGCAGATGGGCACGATCCGGCTCGGCAAGCGCACCGAGAACCGCTCGCCGCGCATCAAGGACTTCATCGGCCTCTCGGGGCTCGACGACCTGGTGTTCGGCGGCTGGGACATCTTCGCGGAAGACTGCTACGCGGCGGCGCGCACGGCCGGCGTGCTCGAGCCGAGCCTGCTCGAGCAGATCCGGCCGGAGATGGAAGCGATCACGCCGATGCCGGCGGTGTTCGATCAGCGCTACGTGAAGCGGCTGAGCGGCCCGAACGTGAAGACCGGCAAGAACAAGCAGGATCTGGCCGCGCAGCTCATCGCCGACATCCGCGCGTTCAAGGCGCAGCATGGCTGCGACCGCCTGGTGATGGTGTGGACGGGCAGCACCGAAGTGTTCATGACGGAAGCGCCGGTGCACAAGACGCTGGCGGCGTTCGAAGCCGGGCTCGCGGCCAGTGACGACGCGATTCCGTCGAGCATGATCTACGCCTACGCGGCGCTCAAGGAAGGCATCCCGTTCGCGAATGCGGCGCCGAACCTGACGGCGGACATCCCGGCGCTGCTGGAGCTGGCGGCGCAGACCGGCGCGCCGGTGGCCGGCAACGACATGAAGACCGGCCAGACGCTCATCAAGACCATCATCGCGCCCGGCCTCAAGGCCCGCATGATCGGCGTGAAGGGCTGGTATTCGACGAACATCCTCGGCAACCGCGACGGCGAGGTGCTCGACGATCCGGAGAGCTTCAAGACGAAGGAAGAGAGCAAGAAGAGCGCGCTCGACTACATCTTCCAGCCGCAGCTGTATCCGGAGCTCTACAAGGACATCTCGCACGTGGTGCGGATCAACTACTACCCGCCGCGCGGCGACAACAAGGAAGGCTGGGACAACATCGACATCGTGGGCTGGCTCGGCTATCCGATGCAGCTCAAGATCAACTTCCTGTGCCGCGACTCGATTCTGGCGGCGCCGATCGTGCTCGATGCGGCGCTGTTCCTCGACCTGGCGAAGCGGTCGGGGATGGCGGGCATCCAGGAGTGGCTGTCGTTCTACTTCAAGGCGCCGATGCACGCCCCCGAGGTGTATCCGGAGCACGACCTGTTCATCCAGCTGATGAAGCTGAAGAACACGCTGCGGTATCTCAAGGGCGAGGAGCTCATCACGCACCTCGGCCGCGAATACTACGACTAGTCGGCAGGGGCCGCGGCCGCCTGGCGGAAGAACGCCTCGGTGGCCGCGTCGGCCGGGAAGAAGCTCTCGATGCGCAGTTCGTCGGCGGTCACGTCCTGCGCCGTGCCGAACGTGGCGATGACCGTGAACATGGAGATCTGCGCCGGGCCGGCCGCGAGGACCAGCGGCAGCACGGGCACGAGGGCCGCGTCATCCGGCACCCACAGCGTGGCCGCGTCCTGAAACGGCTGCAGTTCGTCGACGAGGCGCTGCATCTCGTCGCCGCCGAGCGCCTCGGCTTCCCGCCGCGCCCGGTGCCACAGCAGCGGGGCGATCTGCATCCAGTTCACGACCGCCGGACGGATCCCCTGCGGATGGAAGAGCAGCCGTACCAGGTTGCGCCGATCTCCGCCGATGCGCGTCCACAGGTCGGCGCCGAGCTGCGCCGCCAGCCGTTCGAAGGGATCGTTCGCCAGGCGGATGTTCCAGGCGCGGTCGATCGCCACGGCCGGGAACGGCGCGTGATTGGCGAGCATCATCCGCACGGCCGCCATCACCTGCTGCATCTGCGGGTCGTCGAGCAGGCGCGCGCGGAAGACCGGTGCGAACCCCGCCGCCACCAGCCAGTCGTTGCGCTCACGCAGCGGCACCTCGAGGGTCTCGCTGAGCTGCAGGATCATCGCGCGGCTCGGCTGCGCGCGGCCCGACTCGAGAAAGCTCACATGACGCTGCGAGACGCCGGACTCGAGCGCCGGGTCGAGCTGCGAGAGCCGGCGCTTCCGCCGCCAGGTGCGGAGCAGGGACGGGAAGGCGGGCGACTCGGCGCCGCGCGGCGCGGGCACAGCAGAGGACACGCGCGCATTGTGGCGGAGCGGCGGCCGCCGTTCAATGACCTCCGAGGTAATTGAATCGCCGCGTCGAGAGGCGCAGTCTGGGGGCACGTCACCGTCCATCCCGGAGGCCCCTCATGTCGCTGCGTCTGCTTTCGCTCGTGCTCGTCCTCGTCCTTTTCGGCGCGCTCAGCGCCGTGGCCCTCGCCGATGTGGGCTACTTCGGCATTCTGGCGCCGCACTTCCAGAGCTGGGGCGCCGCGCAGGTGCTCGCCGACCTCGTGATCCTGGCGCTGCTCGGCTGCGCGTGGATGGTGCAGGACGCCCGCGCCCGCGGCACGGCCGCGTGGCCCTACGTGCTCATCACGCTCGTGGGCGGCTCGTTCGGCGTGCTGGTGTATCTGCTGGTGCGTGAGCGTGCGGCCGGACGCGCGCCCGAGAGTGTCGCGCGCAGCGGGGCGACGCCGGCCGTCAGTTAGGCCGGCGGCTCACTTCGTCTTCGCGGCGGTTTGTCGCGCTTCCCAGCGCTCGCGTGTGGCCTGCTCCCAGGCCACTGGATCAAGCCCTCAACAGCCGGGCGGCGTCTTCTTGTAGCCTTCCCAGACCTGGCCGAAGGCGACACAGAAGTCGCGCCACATCTGCAGCGGGCCAGCGGAGTAGGGCGGCTCGGGCGTGGTCACGGGATTATCGTAGCGCACGCCGGACCCGCCCGCACGGCCGATCCCGCCGATCCGGTGCCGGGGCACGGGCGGGGCTATACTCGGAAGGTGGCCCGCCTGATGCGCCCCCTCGCCAGTCTGCTCGCCGTGGTCACGACCGTGACGACGCCGGCCGTGCTGGCGGCGTGTCTGGCGCTCTGCATGCCTGGCATGCGCGGGCACGTGATGGCCGCGCAGGCCGCGCCTTTGGCCTCGGTGGCCGCGCCCGACGCGGGCTGTCCTGATCACGAAGCCGCAGCCCCGGCCGCACCAGGCGTGACGCTCACGGCATCAGGCGCCGCCTGCTGCGTGGACGGACTCACCGCGGCTGCACCGTCCGTCGTTGCCGAACGCGCCGATAACCGCGCCGGTGCCGCCAGCGTGCTCACGCCGGTGGTGACGTGGACGTCCGCGCCGCTCGCCCGTGCCACCGTGCGCGTCGCGTACGACCGCGGCTCACCGCCGCCGCCCCTCCGTCGCCCGTCCGTCCTCCGCATCTGATTCCGTCGTGACAGACGCCGCGGCACACGTGTGCCCGGCTCCCGGCGGCGCGTGTGTAAGGCATCCGCGCCTCCCGCGTCTTTCGCGTCACACGGAGTCATGCAGATGTACGGTCACCACACTTCCTCCCGCCCCTCCCGGCGCACGTTCGTGAAGGGACTCGCCCTCGGCGGCGCCGCCGCCAGCCTCGGCTGGCTGCGCGAACCGGCATGGGCACAGACACCCGCGCGTCCCGACCAGGCGGTGCTCACCGGCACGTCATTCGATCTGCGCATCGGCGAATCGCCGATCGACATCACCGGCCGCGCGCGCACGGCGCTCACGATCAACGGCACGATGCCGGGGCCGCTGCTGCGCTGGAAGGAGGGCGACACGGTCACGATGCGCGTCACGAACGCGCTCGACGACGACACGTCGATTCACTGGCACGGCCTCATCCTGCCGGCCAACATGGACGGCGTGCCGGGGTTGAGCTTCGCCGGCATCCATCCCGGCACCACCTACGAGTACCGCTTCCCGGTGCGCCAGCACGGCACCTACTGGTACCACAGCCATTCCGGCTTCCAGGAGCAGCAGGGTGTCTACGCACCGATCGTCATCGAGGCCCGCGAGCCCGAGCCGTTCCAGTACGACCGCGAACACGTCGTGATGCTCACCGACTGGACCGACGAGAATCCGGCGCGTCTCTACCGCAAACTCAAGAAGCAGTCCGACTACTACAACTTCCGGCAGCGCACGCTCACGACGTTCCTCAAGGACGTCAAGGCCCGCGGCTTCGGCGCAACGCTCGCCGAGCGGCGGCAGTGGGGCGACATGCGCATGAGCGCCGCCGACCTGGCCGACGTGACCGGCTACACCTACACCTACCTGATGAACGGCCGCCCGCCGGCCGCCAACTGGACCGGCCTCTTCAGGCCCGGGGAGAAGGTGCGCCTGCGCTTCATCAACGGCTCGGGCATGACCTACTTCGACGTGCGGATTCCCGGCGTGAAGATGACGGTGGTCGCCGCCGACGGCCAGCATGTGCGCCCGGTGACCGTGGATGAATTCCGCATCGCGATTGCCGAGACCTACGACGTCATCGTCGAGCCCGCCGGGCAGGAGGCCTTCACGATCTTCGCGCAGGCGATGGACCGCACGGGGTTTGCGGCCGGCACGCTGGCGACGCGCGCGGGCCTCTCGGCGCCGGTCCCGGCGCTCGACCCGCGGCCGGTGCTGACGATGGAGGACATGGGCCACGGCGGCATGGACCACGCCGCGATGGAACACGCGGCAATGGGCCACGTGATGCCCGGGATGGTCACACATCCCGAGAGCGAACGCGGCAATCCGCTCGTGGATATGCAGACGATGATGCCGACGGCGAAACTCGACGACCCCGGCATCGGCCTGCGCGGCAACGGCCGGCGCGTGCTGACCTACGCCGATCTCGCGAGTCCGTTCCCGGATCCCGACGGCCGCGAGCCGTCACGCACGATCGAGCTGCACCTGACCGGCCACATGGAGCGCTTTGCCTGGTCGTTCAACGGCATCAAGTTCTCGGATGCCGAACCGCTGCGCCTCACCTACGGGGAACGCGTGCGCATCGTGCTCGTGAACGACACGATGATGACGCACCCCATCCATCTGCACGGCATGTGGAGCGACCTCGAAGACGAGGAGGGCCGCTTCAAGGTGCGCAAGCACACGATCGACATGCCGCCCGGCAGCCGGCGCAGCTACCGCGTCACCGCCGACGCGCTCGGCCGCTGGGCGTATCACTGCCACCTGCTCTATCACATGGAAGCGGGCATGTTCCGTGAAGTGCGCGTGGATGAAGGGAGCACGCGATGATCCGCCGCGCGCTCGTGGTCGCACTCGCCCTGGCGTGGCCGGCGCTCGCGGGCGCGCAGGGCGCGCCCGCGCCACCGCCGGCCGAGGACCACTCGCATCACCAGATGGCGCCGGCGCCAGCGGAGGACCACTCCGCGCATCAGGCGCCACCGGCGGCCGTGGCGCTGCCGCCGTTCATTCCGCCGGTGACCGACGCCGATCGCGCCGCCGCGTTCCCCGACGTGCACGACACCATGGCGCACGACGACAACGCCATCAACTACTTCGTGCTCTTCGATCAGCTCGAGTGGCAGAGCGGTGCCGAGGACGCCGTGAGCTGGGATACGAAGGGCTGGATCGGCCGCGATCGTGATCGCCTGTGGTTCCGCACGGAAGGCGAACGGGAGGGGAGCCGCCTCGCGCACGCCGAAGCGCAGCTCTTCTACGGCCGCGCCATCGCGCGCTGGTGGGACGCGCTTGCCGGCGTGCGGCAGGACGCCCGGCCCGGCGCGGCACAGACCTGGGTGGGCGTCGGATTCCAGGGGCTCGCCCCGTACTGGTTCGAAGTCGAGGCCACGGCGTACGTAAGCACGGCGGGCCGCACGCACGTGCGCCTCAAGACCGAATACGAATTGCTCGTGACGAACCGCCTCATCCTGCAGCCACTCCTCGAGGCGAACCTGTACGGCCGCGCCGATCCGTCGCGCGCCCTCGGCGCCGGACTCTCGGCGGTCGAAGGCGGCCTGCGGCTGCGCTACGAGTTCCGCCGCGAGTTCGCCCCCTACATCGGCGTCACCTGGCAGCGGCGCCTGTTCGGCGCGGCGGACCAGGCACGCGCGAACGGCCAGCAGCCGGGCAGCGCCCGGCTCGCGCTCGGGCTGCGCGTGTGGCTCTGAATACACGTCGCCTCGTCCTGGTGGCCATGCTCGTCGTGTGCGGTGGCGCCGTGACATCGGCACGCCAGAGCGCCGTCCGTATCGAGGTGCGCGCCGAGGACCGGCCCGTCGAGGGCGCCCGCGTCACCGCCGGCGAGGCCACGGCGACGACGGATGCCGCCGGCCGTGCGGAGTTGATGCTGCCAGCCGGCGAGATCGCGATCGCGATCACGAAAGACGGCTTCGTGGACGTCTCGACCACACTCACCGTCGTGGCTGGTGAGGACGCATCGCTCGTCGTGACACTGGCGGAAGTGCCCACCGTGGAAGACGAGGTGATCGTCGTGGCCACCACGCGCACCGGGCGCCGGCTCGAGGATCAGCCGACGCGCGTCGAGGTGCTCGGCCGCGAGGAGATCGAAGAGAAGATGCTCATGACGCCGGGTGACATCGTCATGATGCTGAACGAGATGGGCGGGCTGCGCGTGCAGGCCACGTCGCCCTCGATCGGGGCTGCCAGCGTGCGGGTGCAGGGCATGCAGGGCCGCTACACCCGCTTCCTGAGCGACGGCCTGCCGCTCTTCGGGCAGCAGGTCGGCGGCCTGGGACTGCTGCAGATCCCACCGATGGATCTCGGACAGGTAGAGGTCATCAAGGGCACCGCGTCGGCGCTCTACGGCGCCGGTGCCATGGGTGGCGTCGTCAACCTGCTCTCGCGGCGTCCCGAGGCCGAACCGGTGCGCGAAGCCCTGGTGAACGGCTCCACGCTCGGCGCGACCGATGCGGTGCTGTTCCTTTCCGGTCCGCTCGGCGGCGGCTGGAGCGCGTCGCTCCTGGGCGGCGGCCACAGCCAGACACGGCAGGACGTGGACGGGGACGGCTGGGCCGACGTGGCCGGCTACATGCGCGGCGTCGTCCGCCCACGTCTGTTCTGGGACGGCGGGGATGGCCGATCCATGTTCGTCACCGCCGGTCTCACCCACGAGGACCGCGAGGGCGGCACCATGGACGGCGCGACGCTGCCCGGGACGCGCGAGTCGTATGCCGAAGCGCTCGACACGCGGCGCTACGACGTGGGGGCCACGGCGCAGGCGCTCTGGAAGGCGCAGTACGTGGTGACGGCCCGGGGCGCGCTGGCCTGGCAGCGTCACACGCACGCATTCGGTGCGACGCGCGAACGCGACGCCCACGACACGGCGTTCGCGGAGCTGGCGGTGCGTGGCGCGTCCGGCCGGCACACGTGGGTGGCGGGCGCCGCCTACGAACGCGACCACTACACGCCGCGCGACGTGCCACGCTTTGCCTATCGCTACGACGTCCCCGGCCTGTTCCTGCAGGACGACATCGATCTCGCACCGTGGCTGTCGGTGTCGGCCAGCGGCCGGGTGGACCAGCACAGCGAGTACGGCACGTTCGTGAGTCCGCGTCTCGCGGCGCTCGTGCGCTCGGCCGGCTGGACGAGCCGCCTGGCGGTAGGGCAGGGGTTCTTCGCCGCCACGCCGCTGACCGAAGAAACCGAAGCGGCGGGCCTCACGCGCCTCGCCGTCGTGCGGCCGCTCAAGGCCGAACGTGGCAGGAGCGCGTCGCTCGACCTCACGCGCGCGATGGGTCCTGGCACCTGGACGGTGACGGCCTTCGCCTCACGGGTGGCTGATCCGATCGCCGTCGAGCGCGACGGGCAGTACGTGCTCTTCAATCGTGACGAGGCGTCCACGAACGTCGGCATGGAGCTGCTCGCGACGGTGCGCGGCGGTCCGTTTGCGGCGACATCGACCTACACCTACGTGCGATCGCGCGAAACCGCCGCCGGCGGCAGCCGCGACACCGAACTCACGCCGCGGCACAGCGCCGGCCTCGTCGGCATGTGGGAGCCGGAGGGTGTGGGGCGCGTGGGGCTCGAGGTCTACTACACCGGCCGCCAGCGCCTCGAAGTGAACCCGTACCGCGAGCGGTCGGCGCCGTACGTCGTCGTGGGCCTGCTGGCCGAGCGGCGCTTCGGCAAGGTGCGGGTCTTCGTCAACGCCGAGAACCTCACCAACGTGCGCCAGACCCGCTACGACGCGCTGCTGCGTCCCCGGGCCGGCGCGGACGGCCGCTGGACGGTGGACGCCTGGGCGCCACTCGACGGCCGGGTCGTGAACGCCGGCCTGCGCGTGGCGTTCTGAGAGTGCGGGAGTCGTGCGGTGCCCGGCTACCCGTCGCCGAAGTGGGCCTCCACCCTGGCGACGATCTGCGGCTCGGTCAGGCGGTCGGCCGGTTCGACATCGATGGCGCACGCCGGCAGTGCGGCCCTCTGTCCGAGCCGGGCGGTGAGTTCGAGCCGCGCCTCGCCGGGGCCGATGATGAGCAGGGCGTCGGGCGTGCCGAGGTGCGCGATCACGTCGTCGTAGAAGCGGTCGAGCTGTTGCTCGTGGCGGGCCTCGTAGTGTTTCTCCCCGGCCGCTCCGCGCGGGGCGGAGAAGCGCGGGTGTCCGTCGATGCCCGAGGCGACCGTCGCCGTGGTCGTGACGCCGGCCGCCTGGGAGACGATCACCGCCTCCCGATGATCGATCCAGATGCCGATGCGGTTCATGATCGCTCCTGTCAGGCGCCCTGAGACGCCGCGAAATCGAGCACGACACGCGAGGCCACCTGTCCGTGGGCGAGGCGTGTCAGTACGTCGTTGATGGCCGTGAGCGGCTGTAGTTCGACGTCCGCCACGACGGCGCCGCTTGCCGCGAAGTCGAGCGCTTCGGCCATGTCCTGGCGCGTGCCCACGAACGAGCCGCGGATCGTGAGGCAGCGCGCGACCACGTCGAAGAGCGGCACGGGGAACTCGCCCGGCGGCAGACCCACGAGCACGCAGGTGCCGCGGCGCCGCGTCATGGCGATGCCCTGCGCGAAGGCGTCGAGGGACGGCGCCGTGATGAGCACGCCGTGGGCGCCGCCGTCGGTGGCGGTAACGACGGCCGCCGCGGTGTCATCCGTCTCGGCGGCGTTCACCACCGCATCGGCGCCGAGCCGCAGCGCGTGCGCGAGCTTGCCGGCATCGACGTCCACCGCGCATACCTGCAGGCCCATCGCCTTGCCGTACTGCACGGCCAGATGGCCCAGCCCGCCCACGCCCGACACGGCCAGCCATTCGCCGGGCCGCGCCGTCGTCTCCTTGATGCCCTTGTAGGTCGTGATGCCGGCGCAGATGATCGGCGCGGCCGCGGTGGCCGTGAGGCCGCTCGGCACGTGCGCCACGTAGCGCGGATCCGCGAGGATGTACTCCGCGAAGCCGCCGTGCTGCGTGTAGCCGCCGAACCGGGCCTCGGCGCACACCGTTTCCCAGGCGGAGAGGCAGTACTCGCAGTGCCCGCACGCCGAATAGAGCCACGGCACGCCGACGCGATCGCCTTCACGGACGAGGGTCACGCCAGCGCCCACCGCGGTCACGAGGCCGATGCCTTCGTGACCGGGGATGAAGGGCAGGGCCGGCCGCACCGGCCAGTCGCCGTGCGCCGCATGCAGGTCGGTATGGCAGACCCCACAGGCTTCCGTCCGGACCACGATCTGGCCGGCGGTGGGCGTGGGCACGGGCCACTCCCGCATGACGAGCGGGGCACCGAACGCTTCGACGACGGCCGCCTGCATGGTGGACATCGCCGTTACGCCGTCGCCAGCGGCGTGTCGACGACATGTTCGGCCACGAACCAGGCCTGGCGTTCGCCGGTGCGGATGACGCTGCCCACCAGCAGGTCGGCGGTGCCGTCATCGCCGCTGTCAGCGGCCAGGCGCGCCATCGCCCGGGCTTCTTCGAGCACGATCTCGTGCGCGTGCAGCAGCCGAGAGATCTGCACCGGCACGGCTTCCCGACCCTTCGGGGCGCGCGGAATGATGGAGGTCTCGGCCACGTCGTGCGCCATGGCCAGGCTCACGCCGCCCAGGATCTGGACGCGCTCGGCCAGCGTGTCCACGAGGGTGCTCTGTTCGGCCGCGTGGGCGTCGAAGAGCAGGTGCAGCTGGTAGAAGGTGGGCCCGGCAATCTGCCAGTGGGACTTCTTGTAGAGGTCGCGCAGCGTGATCGTGTCGGCGAGCAGCTGGTTCAGGTTCGCCACCGATTCGGTGCGGGTGGTGGCGGACAAGGCGAGCGGCATGCTGACGAGATGGCCGAACGGCTGCAGTTCCTGGGCGTGCTGATGGGTCTTCGGCGTTGCCGTCGCGATGACGGCCGCCGCGCTACGGGGCTTGGTGCTCATGGGACACTCCAGATCACACAGTGCGTGACGCGTGGCCCGGCTGGCTGTGCTGTTCAAGACACCGCGCCGGCGCCGCGTGCGCCACGCTCAGCCGTGGGCCGGCCGCCCGCGGAGCCCGGGAGGGGCAGACGAACGGATGATGCCCGCTGCTGACACGCACGACCTGGTGCCAGGCGAACCGCCCGCGGACCTCCGCGGGCTCGACGAGGCCACGGTGCAGGCTCGCCTCCGCGAGGACGGGCCGAACGTGCTGCCGCGCGCCGCCCGCCGCACGCCGCTCCGCATCGTGCGCGACGTCGTCCGCGAGCCGATGCTGGCGCTGCTGCTCGGCGGCGGCGCCGTCTATCTCGTGCTCGGCAACCTGCAGGAGGCGATCATCCTGCTGGCGTTCGCCACGATGTCGGTCGTCATCACCGTGGTGCAGGAAGCCCGCACCGAACGCGTGCTCGAGGCGCTGCGCGACCTGACGAGCCCGCGGGCGCTGGTCATCCGGGAGGGCGCGCGTCAGCGGATAGCCGGCCAGGACGTCGTGCGTGGCGATCTCGTCGTGCTCGGCGAGGGGGATCGTGTGCCGGCCGATGCGATCCTCCGGCGCGCCGACGACCTGCAGGCCGACGAGTCCCTGCTCACCGGCGAGTCGGTGCCCGTGCGCAAGGTGGCCGCCACGATCGCGACCGGCGCCGTGCCCGGCCGTCCCGGCGGCGACGATCTGCCGCAGGTGTTCTCGGGGACACTCGTCGTGCGCGGCGCCGGCATCGCCGAAGTCGTCGCCACCGGCGCGCGGAGCGAGATTGGCCGGATTGGCCAGACACTCGGCGCGCTCGAGGCCGAGCCGCCACGCCTGCAGGCGCAGATGCACCGCGTCGTGCGCGTCTTCGCCGTGGCCGGCGGCGCCGTGAGCGTGCTGGCCGTCGTGCTCTACGGCACACTGCGCGGCAGCTGGCTGGACGCGCTGCTGGCCGGCATCGCCCTCGGGATGTCGATGCTGCCCGAGGAGTTCCCCGTCGTGCTCGCGGTGTTCATGGCGATGGGCGCCTGGCGGATTTCGCGGGCGCGAGTCCTCACGCGGCGCGCGTCAGCGATCGAGACGCTGGGCTCGGCCACCGTGCTCTGCACCGACAAGACCGGCACGCTGACCGAGAACCGGATGTCCGTGGCGGAACTGCGGCTGCCGGACGGCGACGTCTGCCAGCCGCGTCAGGTGGCCGATGGTCCGCTGCCGCCGCCGTTCGCCGTGGTCGCCGATGTGGGACGGCTGGCGAGCGCGCCCGAGCCGTTCGATCCGATGGAGAAGGCGTTCCACGACCTCGGCGCCCGCGTGTCGCCGCCGCCGGCGTCGTCGCCGGGCCACGACGCATGGACGCTGGCGCGTACCTATCCGCTGCGTCCCGACCTGCTGGCGATGGCGCAGGTCTGGCGCACCGGCGGCGACACCGCCGTCGTCGCCGCCAAGGGCGCGCCGGAAGCGATTGCGGCGCTGTGCCGTCTCGACGGGCCGGCGCGCGCCGCGTCGACCACGCAGGTGGAGGCGATGGCGGCCGCCGGCCTGCGCGTGATCGCGGTGGCGCAGGCGTCGGCGTCGCTCGCGGCGCTGCCGGAGGCGCAGGAGGGGTTTGCCTTCACGCACCTCGGCCTCGTGGGACTCGCCGATCCGCTGCGCGCGAGTGTGCCCGCGGCGGTGGCCGAATGCCGATCGGCGGGCATCCGCGTCGTGATGATTACCGGCGACTATCCGGCCACGGCCGCCGCCATCGCCCGTCAGGCGGGTCTCGATGCCGAGGTGGTCGTGACCGGCGACGACCTCGAGACGCTGAGTGACCAGGCGCTGGCCGAACGGGCGCGCCGCGCCACGGTGTTCGCGCGCATCATGCCGGAGCAGAAGCTGCGCATCGTGCGCGCGCTCAAGGCCGATGGCGACGTCGTGGCCATGACCGGCGACGGCGTGAACGACGCGCCGTCGCTCAAGGCCGCGCACATCGGCATCGCGATGGGCGGCCGTGGCACCGACGTGGCCCGCGAAGCCTCGTCGCTCGTGCTGCTCGATGACGACTTCGGCTCGATCGTCACGGCCGTGCGCCTCGGGCGGCGCATCTACGACAACCTGCACAAGGCCATCGGCTTCATCCTCGCGGTGCACGTGCCCATCGCCGGCATGGCGTTGCTGCCGCTCGTGCTGGGCCTGCCGGTCGTGCTCGGCCCGATGCACATCGCGTTTCTCGAGATGGTGATCGACCCGGTCTGTTCGCTCGTGTTCGAGGCCGAAGTGGCCGAAGACGACGTGATGCGCCGGCCGCCGCGCGCGCCGGATGCGCCGCTCTTCTCGCCGGCGCTCATCACGTGGAGCCTGACGCAGGGCGCGAGCGTGCTGCTGCTCGTGGGGACGATCTACCTCATGGCCCTGCGCCGCGGACTGGCGGTGCCGGACGTGCGCGCGCTGACGTTCTTCTCGCTCGTGACCGCGATCGTGAGCCTCATCTTCGTGAACCGGTCGTTCAGCACCTCGCTCATCGCCGCGTTCACGCGGCGCAACGTGGCACTGGGCTGGGTGCTCGTGACCGTCGTCTCGATGCTGGCGCTCACCGTGCTCTGGCCGGCCGTCCGCGTGCTCTTCAGATTCGGACCGCTGCACGCCGACGACCTCGCCGTCACGGCCGGGGGCGGTCTGCTGGTGCTGCTGGTGCTCGAAGCGGCCAAGCCACTCTGGCGCGGGCGGTTACGCGTCTAGGTCGGCGAAGACGTCGCGCTTGCAGTGCCGCCGCGACATTACGTCGCTGCGACATCACGCCGCAGTGGCGGAGGGTGACCGGGGCGCACCATGGGCGTGTATGCGTCTGCGCGTTCTGCTTCCGTGTCTCGTTGCCGCGGCCGTGCTCACGGTCGCCGCCTGTGAGCAGGGGCCCCTTCCTACCCAGAAGGAAGGGCGGATGTTGTACGCCGAGAACGGCTGCGCCAGCTGTCACGGGCCGAACGGGCGCGGCGATGGCCCGGTAGCGCAGACGCTGGATCCGCGGCCGCGCGACTTCCAGGACGTCGCCGCCTTCAAGCGCGGCTTCGACGTCGAGGCCATCGCACACACGCTGGCCACGGGCATCCTCGTGCCGGCGGCCCCTGCCACCGGTCCCACCGGGGCGCCCTCGCATCACCAGCAGGGCATGCCGAAGTTCGATCACCTCTCCGAGGTCGAGCGGCAGTCGCTCGCCCTCTTCGTCATCTCACTGCACGACCCCGCGCGCCAGGGAGCGCGCCAGCCATGACCGAGCGTCACCTCCTGCCCGCGCTCCTGATGACCGTGCTCTGCACCGCTGCCGCGTTCGCCATCGCCAGGCCCGCTCTCGCTCAGACGCCGGTGCTCACCGCGCACGATGCCTGGGCCCGTGAACCGATGGGCGGCCGCAACATGACGGGCGTGTTCGTGGTGGTCGAGAACGCCGGTGCCACGCCGCGCGCCATCGTCAGCGCGTCCACCGATGCGGCGGAGAAGGTCGAATTGCACGAGATGAAGACCGACGGCGGCATGATGCGGATGTCGCCCGTGAAGCGGATCGACGTGCCCGCCAAGGGGAAGGTAGAGCTGAAGCCAGGCTCGTTTCACGTGATGCTCTTCGGCATCAAGGGCAAACCCGCCGCCGGTGACACGATGCAGCTCACGCTGACGTTCGACGACGGCACCAAGATCACGACCCCGGCGCAGTTCCGCCGTCCCGAGGGGATGAAGTGACGAGGCACCCGAGCCGGCGTGCTATGGTGCATGGCCTGCTCGCGGCGTTCGTCACCGGCCTGTCGGGTTGCACGCCGCCCGGCCCGCCGGCCGACGCGCTGCCGGTGCTGCCGGTGCTGCCGATCGGCGGCGACTTCGAGCTCACCGGGCACGACGGCCAGCCGTTCGCGCTGACGTCGCTGCGCGGCAAGGCCGTGCTCATCTTCTTCGGCTACAGCTCGTGTCCCGACGCCTGCCCGACCACGCTGTCGAAGCTCTCGACTGTGGCGCGGCGGCTCGGCGAGGACCGCGCCCGCGTCCGCACGCTCTACATCTCGGTCGATCCCGATCGCGACACGCCTGAGGTGCTGAAGGCCGACCTCGCGAACTTCTCGGTGGAGGCCCTCGGGCTCACCGGCACGAAGGACCAGATCGACGCCGTGGTGAAGCAGTACGCGGCCGCCTACGAGATCGTGCCCACGCCGGAATCGGCGGCGAAGTACACCATCTCGCACACCACGAAGGTCTATGCCCTCGACGCGCAGGGACGCGTGCGCACGACCTTCGCCTACGAGGCGACGGTGGACGAGGTCGTCACCGGGCTGCGGGCCGTGCTCGCGAGCTGACATGATGCGCGCGTCCTCGACGGCCGAGGACGCGCACAGGAGGGGTGGCGAGAGACGCTAGCGGCCGCCGAAGCGGATGGCCACGCTGCCGCTCGGACCGCGCAGCTGGTCGCCCAGCAGGTCGGTGGCGCCGATGAAGCGATATCCCACACCGGCATCGAGGCTGAGCCATGGTGTGATGGTCCACACCGCGTTCAGCTGTGGTTCGGCCATCAGGAAGTTCTCGTTGATACGCACCGGCGTCTCGGCCGTGATGAGCGGCATGCCGATGCGCGGGCCGGTCGTGCGTCCGCGGCCAGCCTGGAACGACGCAGTCGTGGCGAGCGTACGCGGCGTACCGAACACGTCGCCGTACGGGCGGGCCAGCGTGGCACTGCCGAAGCCGGCAAAGAGGCCGGTGCTCACGGCCAGCGCCCGTTCGCCGAAGAACGTCCAGCGCGCCAGTCCGCCGCCGTACTGCATCCGGAAGTCGTCGTCGCGGTTGGCCAGCACGTAGCCGCCGGCGCCGAGGAAGAAGGTGCGGTCGGTGAGCCAGCCGAGATAGCCGCCCACGAGCGTGGCCTGACGATCGTTCACCTCGGTGAACTTCGCGTCGGGGGCGATGACGAAGCCGCTCTGCAGGCGCTGGACCTGCAGGCCCTGCGCCTGCGGCGCGGGGGCCGGACTGGTGGCCTGTGCCCAGGCGGGCGCGGCCGCCGCGCACGAGGCGGCGACAAGGAGGAGGGCGGCGAGGTGTGGGCGCGTCATCGCGACAGGCTCACATTCAGCGGGAGCGTGCGCCCCGCGCGAATCTGCACCGTGCGGCGATAGGCCGGCAGGCCGTCCTTGCGCACTTCAATCTCGTGCGTGCCCTCGGGCAGGTCGATGAGGATCGGGCCATCACCCTCGGGCGCCGCCCACTCTTCGCCGTCGACGAGCAGCGTCGCGTCGGCCGGCTGCACACGCACCGACAGCGTGCCGAAGTCCGACTGCGGCGCCGGGGCGTCGCCGAACGGCGGCCGCGGGTCGCGTGGACCGCGTTCCGGACCAGGGCCCGAGGGACCGGCGGGTTGTGCCGGTGGCGTGACTGCCGTGGGCCGCGGGCCGCTCGCGGCTCCGGGCGCGAGCGGTGTCATCCGCTGACGGATGTCGAGGGTCTCGCCGGGTTGGAACAGCACCTTCTGCGTGATGGTCTCGTAGCCCTCGAGATAAATCGTGAGCTCGTGTTCGCCGGGCGCGACGTCGAGCCGCTGGAAGAAGCCGTCGAAGTCATCCACCGACCCGGCGAGGTAGCCGTCCACATAGACTTCTGCCTGCTTCGGCGTGATCTGCAGACGCGCCGAGCCGCCCATCATGCCGCCCCAGGCGCCTCCGAACGGCGGAAACATGCCCGGGAAGCCCCAGCCGGGGCCCCAGCCAGGCCCCCAGCCCCATCCCCAGAGGAACGGATCGTAGAAGCCGTAGCCGAAGAAGAGCGGAGAGCCGACGACGACGCGGCCGCCGCCGCGGACGCTGCGTCCGCGGCGCTGGGCGCTGGCCTCGCCGGGCCAGAGGGTCATGACCGTGGCGCAGAGGGCCGCCGCCACGATCCATCGAAACGTGCGAAGACGTGAGGTCACTGGGAGTGCTCCGAGGCAGGCACCAGAGCGCTGAGCAACCCCGATGCCATTCCCGCTGAGCTGCCTGCGTGCGGAATTCACACGGGATTCGTGCGCGCGGCCCGCGCGCCGGCGCCGGCAGTGTCCTGTAACGAGCACGCGATGTCCTCGTCGCGGTGGTCGTGCGCGTCTACGACGTCGGCGTTGTGCCCGAGCGCGTGACCTTCGCGCTCGACGTCTCGCACTTCTAGGACGCGCGTCAGCGGCGGTCGCGCTCGACGAACGTGCTGAGGCGCGCCAGGGCGCCGTCCCACTGCGCGCTCACGTGCGCGAGCAGGCGCCGCACCTCGGCGAGCCGCCGCGCCTCGATGTGCCACTGCTGTTCGCGGCCGTGGCGGCGGCTGCTGGCGAGGCCGGCGTCTCCGAGCACCCGGAGGTGTTTCGTGATGGCCTGGCGCGTGAGCGCCGTGCCTTCGGCCAGCCGCGTGATCGAGAGCGGGCCCTCCTGACAGAGACGCGAGACGAGCTGGAGGCGCGTCTCGTCGCCGAGGGCCGTGAAGACAGGGGCGATGCTGGCGAGCGTGGCGGACGAGGGGCGGCCCTGGGGCGACATCGGAGCGGCCCTCAGCGCGCACCCGCGACGTAGCGGGTCACCAGGCGCAGCTGATGTGTCCAGCCTCCGTCGTTTCCGTCGAAGGCCTGGGCGCGGCGCGCGGCCTCGATGCGGTCGAACCCCGATTCGGTGATGGTGATCCGGGTGGCGTCGCCGTCGGCCTCGAGCACGAACTCCACGAGCGTCGTCGGATCGTCCGGATGGTCCGGGCCACCGGTGCCGTGCGGATGCCAGCGGAAGGCGAGCCGATGCGGCGGCTCGACGTGCGTCACGTGGACCTCGAAGGCGTGGCCGGCGTGTGGTTCCTGCAGGCGGGCCACCTCCGGGTCCATTGTGGTCGGCCGGATGCGCGCCGTCAGCGTGACGCCCGCGGTGAACGGGCCGTCGAACTCGGCGCCGAACCAGGCGCCGAACTGCCGGCTGTCGCTGATGGCCTCCCAGACCCGCGCGAGCGGCGCGTCGAGGCGGGTGGTCTTCCGAATGGCGTCGGTCGTGGACATGCGCAACCTCTGAGTTGCCGGTTAGCCTATCGCCAGGCGTTTATTTGCGCAACCGTTAAGTTGCGAATCTGCTTGTCAGCGTGGTGTTGCGCCGCACGCGCGGCCGCTCCGGCGTACCATGGGCATCCATGGCCTCGTCGTCCCAGGCTGATGCCCGCCGCGGGCAGCGCATCGCGCTTGCCGGCATCATCGCCAGCGGGTGCCTGGCCGCGCTCAACATCACCGTGGGCGTGCTCTCGCGGTCGACGTCGGTCTTTGCCACCGGCGTCGAGTTCGCCGGCGACGTGCTGGCCTCCACGGTGGTGTTCCTCGGCATGGTGGCGGCGGCGAGACCCGCCGACGACGACCATCCCTACGGCCACGGCCGCGTCGAGACGCTCGCCGCCTTCGTCGTCGGGCTGGTGCTCAGTGCCGGCGGCATCGGCATCAGCTGGAACTCACTGCAGGCGGTGGGCGCGCAGCATCCGCCGCCGACGGCGATCGCGATCGTGGCGCTGGCCGTGGCCATCGTCGTGCGCGCGGTGATGGCGGTGCTCAAGTTCCGCGCCGGCCGCCGCATGCGCAGCGCCGCCCTCGTGGCCGACGGCTGGAACGACGCGGTGGACATCCTTGCCGCCGTCGCGGCCCTCGTCGCCGTGGGCCTGACGATGTACGACAGCACCCGCTTCATGGCGGCCGACCACTACGGCGGCTTCGTGGTGGGCATCGTCGTGGTCGTGACCGGCGTGCGCGTGCTGCGCGATGCGTCGCTCGAGCTGATGGACACGATGCCGGATCCCGAACTCATGGCGCGCGTGAAGACGAGTGCGCTCGCCGTACCCGGCGTGCGCGGCGTGGACAAGGTCTACGCCCGCAAGACCGGCATGCGGTACCACGTGGACCTGCACCTCGAGGTCGATCCGCAGATGACGGTGGCCGAGGCGCACGGCGTGGGTGGACACGTGCGCAGCCGCGTGCGGCAGGAGCTCGACTGGGTGGCCGACGTGCTCGTGCACGTCGAACCGGCCGGTGAACACGCGTCGGGCGACGTGCCGCCCGCTCAGCCGGGCTCGCCGTCGTAGAGGCCGCGGCGCAGCGCCTCGGTGAGCCGGTCGATCTCGTCATCGCCGCGTTCGCACTGCGCGAGCGCCCGGCGCACCATCTCGAGGCCGCCTTCGAATTCCGGCTGTACCACGGCGTCCACACGCAGCGCCCGCAGGTCCTCGACGTGCGCCGCGGCCGTGGCACGGGCGACGACGAACAGGCGTGGATTCATGCGTCGCGCCCGCTCGATGCCAAGGCGGATGGCGTGCCACTCGGGCACCGCCATCACGAGCATGCGCGCCTGCGGGATGCCGGCCGCATGCAGGATGTCGTCACGGCTGATGTCGCCCCAGATGGCCGGCACGCCCTGTTCGAGCGGACGCATCAGCGTCTCGTGGTGCATCTCGACGACGACGTAGGGGAGTCCCGTGGCCTGCAGCGCGTCCACGACGGCCCGGCCGGTGCGGCCGTAGCCGGCCACCACGACGTGGTTGTCGAGTGTCGTCGGCGGCAGCGGCTTGTCGGCCGCGGGCGTGGCCGGACGCAGCCGGCCGGCGAGCGCGCGCCACGGGGAGCAGGCCCGGGAAGACGAGCGGCGAGAGCGCCATCGACAGCACCGTGCAGGTGAGCGCGAGGTCGTAGGTGTCGGTGCTGATGAACTGGCCGGCCCGTCCGGTGCGGGCCAGCACGAAGCTGAATTCGCCAATCTGCGACAGCCCGAGGCCGATGATCCACGGCGCCATGTTGCGGTAGCCGAAGGCGCGGGCGAGCAGCCCGATGATGAGCGCCTTGCCGGCGATGATCGCGAGCACCAGCGCCGCGACGAGCCACGCGTGCGCGAGGACGTACGCCGGATCGAACAGCATGCCGACCGAGACGAAGAAGAGCAGGCCGAAGATGTCGCGCAGCGGCGCGACGTCGCTGAGCGCCTGATGACTCAGCTCCGACTCGCTCAGGATGACGCCGGCGATGAACGCGCCGATGGCGAACGACAGGCCGAAGTGGTGGGCGACGGCGCCCACGCCGACACCGGCCGCGACGACGGCCACGAGGAAGAGCTCGCGCGAGCCCCAGCCGACGACGCGCCGCAGCATCATCGGCAGCAGGCGCGTGCCGGCGACGACCATCACGAGCAGGAAGGCGCCGGCGATGAGCGAGGCCTGCAGCAGGCGTCCGCCCATGCCCTCGCTGGCGCCGAGCTGCGGCAGCACGATGAGGATCGGCACGACCGCCAGGTCCTGCACCACGAGCATCCCGATCATCACGCGGCTTGCGAGCGTCGACATCGTGCCGGTGGCGGCGAGGGTCTTCAGCACGACCATCGTGCTCGACAGCGAGACCATCGCGCCGAACCAGAGCGCATCGTTCAGCGGCACGCCGGCCAGCCGGGCGATCCACGTGCCGAAGGCGGCGGTCACGATGACCTGCAGCGGGCCGCCGATGAGCGCGATGTTCCGCACGGCACGCAGGTCGCGGAACGACACTTCGAGGCCGAGGGCGAAGAGCAGTAGGGCGACGCCGATTTCGGCGAGCAGCTCGATGTCTTCGAGATTGGCCACGGTCGGGCCAGCCGTGTGCGGTCCCACGGCGACGCCGGCGGCGACATAGCCGACGAGCAACGGCAGCCCGAGCGCCCGCGCGGCGATGGCGCCGATGAGGCCGGCGACGACGATGAGGACGAAGTCCGCGGCTATGCCCATGCGTCCGTCTATCGTCTCACGCGGATCGCAGGGGGCTGGCGCCTTCGCCGTCCCGCGATGTCGCTACTCGGCGATGTAGCGCCAGGGCGCGGTGGCCGACGCGCGTGTCCAGATCGTGAAGAACGGCGTGCCCTGCGGGGCTACGGTTGTGCCGGCCGGCCGCTCGTTCGGCCGGATGAAGCCGAACGAGATGCCGAGGTCGCCGCTCGACGCGACGAGCGCCACGTCGCACGACCACTCGACTGGACTCGGCGGCCCGGGACGGTCTCCGCCGACCAGCCGGCCGATGGCCTCGGCGCCCACCACGTACGACGGGTTCGCCGGACCGCCCATGTTCACGGCCGTCGCATGCCCGAACTGCGCGAACGCCGGCCCGAGCCCGATCCGCTGCGCCTCATCCGAGAACGCGCGCTCGGCCGCCACGAGCGACTGGCGCAGCGGCTCGACGTGCGATGCCTCGGTGCGGGGCGCCACGAGGGCCGCTGGCAGGTGCGGCACCATCGTCGTCATCACCGCCTCGCCCTCGGGACGGCGCGCGCGTTTGTAGCCAGCGACGCGCCAGCCCTGCGGCGTCTTCACCCAGTAGGCCATGTATTTGAGCGGCACCGTGCGGCCGTCGGCGTGGGTGAGCGTCATGAAGCCGAAGGTGAAGCCATGCTGCCCGTCGGCCGAGAGGCCGACGCGGATCGGCGTCCACGAGGCGCGCGCGGCCGCGTCGGGGCTGGCGCGCAGGAACGCCACGACCGCGTCACGTCCGCGGTGCAGCGTGGCCGGCGGCCCCGGCATGATGACGTCGTCCGCGAACATCGGCGCGAGGCCCTCGGCGAGCGGCAGCTGCGCGGCGCGCGACGAGAACGCCTGATCGTCGAGGAAGAGGGCCTGCGCGGCGCGTTCGGGTGACAGCGTGGGCTCCGCCGTCTGCACGACCGCGGCGAGCGTGAGCGCGATCCATGTCCACGACATCTCCGCATCCTACGCCGCCGGCGTGCAGCAGCGGCGGCGCGTGCGACGCTTTCGTGGGACCACCGTGGTGACGGCCCGTGGCGTGCGCGCAGCTCAGGGCACGGTCGTGTTGTAGACGACGTCGTCGAGCGTCAGCTCGAGATACGCATACGGCCCGGCCGGCTCGTGCCAGAGCGCCTCGGCGTCGGCCATGAGGGTCACCGCCCCGAAGCGGCGGAACGTGCGAACGGGCGTGGACCAGCGCAGGCCGTGGGCCGTGCCGCCTGGCTCCGCCTTGCCGCGATCGTCCGACCAGAAGTCGCTGAGGTGGCCCTCCGCGTTGAACACGAGCGTTGCCGTGATCGTGTGGGCGCCGAGCGTGAAGACGGCGCGTGCCTGCCGGTCGTCCACCGGTTCCCAGCGGATGTTCGGCAGCAGGAGGGCCGACGGCGCCATGAGCGCGAGGTCGTTCAGGAACGTGACCGTCTCGGACTTGGTGACCGACGGTCCGCTGTCTTCCGCGACGGGCACCGCGCCGAGCATCTTCACGAGCATCATGGCCTCACCACCCGCGAAGCGGTGGTAGCCGGGCACCGGCAGCCGCGCCATCGTGGCGTCGAAGTAGAAGTAGCGCGCCGGCGGGTCGAACGTGGTCACCTGGCGGACGTCGAGCGGCATCCACCCGGCCGTGGGCCCGCTGCGGATGCGGCCGTGCATCCTGAGCCGCATCGTCCGCACCCGCGGTTGTCCCACGACACCGGCCACGCGCAGGTATCGCTGCACCGGTGCCGGCAGGGGCGCCAGATCCGCCTCGGTCACCACGGCGTCGCTGCCTCGCGCGGTGGCGAGCGCCTGGCGCGCGTCGCGGTCGTAGGCCTCCCGCAGACTCGCCGGACCGCCGAGCAGCACGCCCACGGTGGCCGCCACGGCGATGACGGCGTTGGCGACGGCGCCGGCCCGGGCATCCGCCCACGACGGCATGATCGCCACCATCGACACCGCGATGGCTGCCGCCGCCAGCCACCACCAGCCGCGTGGCCACAGGAACAGGGCGGCGGCGGTGGCCAGGAACAGCAGGGCCGCCACGGTCCACACCGCTCCCATCGCTGGCGGGATGGGCAGCTTCAGGGCCTCGAGGTCGGCCAGGCCGAAAGCCTTGGCCGTGCCCATCAGGTGGATGAGGCCGTGGAGCACCAGGACCGCCGCGAGCAGGACGCGCATACCGTGGGCAATTGCACAAAGTGGACCGCCCGCGCCCGCCGGCCGGCGGGCCGGAATCGGCCGCGATCGTGCCCCGCGGTTGCCCATGGGTGCGGACTTCTCCGGTGTCTAATGGGGCAGGGCACCGCTGGCCTGCGGGATCGCGGCGGCCGATACCCTGCAGATGAGGCTGGTGATGATCCGAGCTGGATGGCTGGGCGGCATGCTCGCCGCGATGGTGCTGTGTGCGAGTCCCCTGGCGGCACAACCCGCCGCCCCGTCGCTCACGGTGGTGAGCAGCGGACCCTCGGGGGCGCTGGCCAGCCTCGACCAGGCCAACGAGATCCGCATCGTCTTCTCGGAGCCGATGGTCACGCTCGGCCGTATCCCCGCCGTGGTCACGGCCCCCTTCGTGCGCATCACGCCGGCGATCCCCGGGGCGTTCCGGTGGTCGGGCACGACGATGCTCATCTACACGCCCGACCCGAAGCAGCCGCTGCCGTTTGCCACGACCTACACGGTCACCGTCGACACGACCGCCACCGCGGTGAGCGGCCGCGCGCTCGCGGCGCCCGTGACGTTCACCTTCACCACGCCCACCGTGCGGCTGCTGAGCACGTCCTGGTACCGCCGGGGCGACACGGTGAGCGGCGCCATGGTCTTCCTGCTGCGCTTCAACCAGCCCGTGCGCCGGGCTGACATCGCCGCCAATCTCTCGGCCACGCTCGCCCGCCACGACTGGGAGGCGCCGGCCTTCACCGACGACGAGATCGCGCGCTACAAGACGCTTGATCCGGCCGGTCTCGCCGCCTTCGAGGCGCGTGTCGCCGCCGTCACGCGCATCGCCGCGGGCGGCGCCCCGGTGCGCATCCGCCTCACGACGCAGTGGGACAAGCAGCGGTATCCGGACGAGCCCAATCTCGCGGTGTTCGAGTCGGTGTCGGTGGTCGAGCCCGAGAGTCACGTGCGCCTCGTGCTGAACGGGCGCGTGCCCTCACCGGCCGGACCGGCCACGCCGGGCCGCGCGCAGACGTACACGGTGGAAGCGGAGCCGGCCTTCTTCGTGCGCGGGTTCCGCTGCAGCGCCGCGTGCTCCGGCGACAGCTACAACCCGCTCCAGTTCACGGCGCCGGTGCGCGCGGCGGCCTTCGCCGCGGCGGCGAGCGCCCTCGACATCACGGCGGCGCCGCAACCGGTGAAGAAGGGCGCGTCGCCCAGACGCGCGCCGGATGACGACGACAGCAGCACGTGGCTGACGCTCGAGGACGCCGGCTTCGACGCCCAGCCGCCCAACCGGAAGTACGTCGTGACGCTGCCGGCCACGCTCAGGAGCGCCGACGGGCAGACACTCGGCTACCCCTGGCTCGGCATCGTCGAGAACTGGCACAGCACCGCCTTCACGAGCTTCGGCGACGGGCACGGCGTGTGGGAGAAGGACGGCGGCGCGCAGCTGCCGTTCTATGCGCGCAACGTGCGTGACATCCTGCAGTGGGCGCTGCGCATCGAGCCGTCGGACCTCATGGCCACGATCCAGCGCCTGGCGCCGCGCTTCCGCGAGACACCAGCGACGGCGGGTGTGGCCCGCACGCTGCGCCTCACGCCCGACCGCGTGCAGTCGCACGGACTGCCGCTCGGCCCGGCGCTCAACGCATCCGGCACCGGCCTCGTGTGGGCGGCCGTCCGCGATGGCCGCATCCTCGACCGCACGCGCCGCGCCGTGGGCGACGAGGGCGATCCCACCCGCGCCACGATCGTGCAGGTCACGAATCTCGGCATCACGGTGAAGGACAGCCCGCAGAACACGCTCGTGTTCGTGACGCGCCTCGACACCGGTACGCCGGTGGCTGGCGCCGCCGTGTCGATCGTGAAGAAGGACAGCACCACGTTCTGGCGCGGCACCACGGGCGCCGACGGCGTGGCCATTGCGCCGGCCACGGCGCTGCGCACGCCCGACGAGTGGTACGAACCGCTGGCGTTCCTCGTGATGGCGGAGAAGGACGGCGATGTCGCCTACACCGGCTCCGACTGGCACGAAGGCATCTCGCCCTGGGACTTCAACGTCGACTTCAACCTGCGCGAGCGCGAGCCGATGCTGCGCGGCAGCGTGTTCACGGATCGCGGCGTCTACCGTCTCGGCGAGACGGCGCAGTTCAAGGCGATCCTGCGGAAGAACACCCCCACCGGCGTCGAGCTCTTCGCCGCCGGCACACCCGTGCTCGTCACCGTGCGCGACGGCCAGAACCGCCTCGTGGACGAACGCACCGTGCCGCTCACCGCGTGGAGCAGCGCCGAGTGGACCGTGCCGCTGCCCGCCGAGGGCACGCTCGGGCCGTACTCGGTGCGCGCGATTCTCGAGGCCGACAAGCCGAAGCCGCAGGAGCCCGCAGACCGCCGCCCCGGCGACACGCCGAGCCCCGAGATGGACGACGACGTGGCCTATGAGAAGGCCGTGCGCGGCTCGTTCCTTGTCGCCGCCTACCGCCGGCCCGACTTCCGTGTGGACGTGACGCTCACCGGCACGCCCCGCATCGCCGGCGACGCCCTGAACGGCACCGTCACCGCGCGGTATCTGTTCGGTGCCCCCATGGGCGGCAAGCCCGTGACCTGGCGCTACACGAAGAGCCCGCACTACGCGGCGCCCGATGCCGTGACCGAGCGCTTCGGTCCGGACCGCTGGCTGTTCGTCGGCAGTGTGGACCGCGTGAGCGATCGCGAGGATCTGCGCCGTGAAGAGGGCACGCTCGGCACCGCCGGCGATCTGGCGCTCTCGCTCGACACGACGCGCGATGCCGGCATTCCCTATGTGTATTCGCTCGAAGGCGACGTCGAGGATGTGTCGCGCCAGCACATCGCCAACCGCGCGAGCGCCGTCGTGCATCCGGCGCCGTGGTACGTCGGGCTGCGCCGGCCCGGCTACTTTCTCGAACAGAAGAACGGACTTGCGACCGAGATCGTGGCCGCCGGCCTCGACGGCACGGCCGTGCCCGGCGTGCCCGTCGAGGTCACGCTCACGCAGGTGCAGTGGACGAGCGTGCGGCGCGCCGAAGGCAACGGGTTCTACACGTGGGACACCGAGCGGAAGGAGGTGCCGGCCGGTTCGTGGACGGTGACCACCGCCGCCGCGCCCGTGCCGCTCACGATCCCCTTCACGACCGGCGGCTACTTCACACTCGAGGTGCGTGGACGCAGCGAGAACGGACGGACGTCGGTGACGCGGACGTCGTTCTACGTGCTCGGCGACGGCTACACGGCCTGGGCCCGCTACGACCACAACCGCATCGACCTCGTGCCCGAGAAGCAGACGTATCGCCCGGGCGAGACGGCGCGCCTCATGATCCAGTCGCCGTGGGAACAGGCCACCGCGCTCGTCACGACCGAGCGCGAGGGCATCCGCTCGCATCGCCGCTTCGCGCTGACGTCCACGCAGCAGTCAATCGAGGTGCCGATCACCGAAGACGACGTGCCGAACGTGTTCGTGTCGGTGCTGCTCGTCAAGGGACGCACCAATCCCGCGCCGGCCGCCGCGACGGCCACGAACGCCACCGCCGACACGAGCGATCCCGGCAAGCCCTCGTTCCGGCTCGGCTACGTCGAGCTCAAGGTGGAAGACCGCGCCAAGCGGCTCACCGTCACCGTGAACGCCGACCGCGAGGAATACCGGCCCGCGTCGAAGGCCACCGTCGCCCTGAACGTGAAGGACATGGCCGGCGCCGGCACGGCGAGCGAAGTGACGCTCTGGGCCGTGGACTACGGCGTGCTCTCGCTCACCGGCTTCCAGCCGCCCGACGTGGCGGGTGACGTCTACGTGCGCAAGGCGCTGCAGGTGATGAACACCGACAATCGCCAGCGCATCGTGGCGCGGCGCGTGCTCACGCCGAAGGGCGAGACGGAGGGCGGCGGTGGCGGCGCGGATGCCGGTGCGGGCGCTGTGCGCAAGGACTTCCGCGCGCTGGCGTTCTGGCTCGGCTCGGTCGTGACCGGCGCCGACGGCCAGGCCACGGTGGACGTCACGCTGCCCGAGTCGCTCACGACCTACCGCATCATGGCGGTGGCCGGTGATCGGCGCTCGCGTTTCGGCTCCGGCAGCGCGGAGGTGCGCACCAACAAGCCGCTCACGCTCACGTCGGCCTTCCCGCGCTTCCTGGCCGTAGGCGACGAAGCCCACTTCGGCGCGGTTGTGGGCAGCCAGTTGCCGGCGGCCGGCACCGCCATCGTCTCGATGCGCTCGCTCGATCCGGCCGTGCTCACCGTGAGCGGCGCCGCCGAGCAGCGCGTCGCGATTGGCGCCGGCGGCACGATCGAAGTGCGATTCAGCGGTCAGGCACGCTCCGTCGGCCGGGCGCGCATCCAGATGACGGCGCGTGTGGGCAACGAAACCGACGCGTTCCAGGATGTGATCCCCGTCGAGATCCTCGCCGCACCCGAGACCGTGGCGGCCTACGGCACGGCGGCGGATGCCGCGACCACCGCACGCGAGAGCGTGAACATTCCGGCGGCGGTCGTGCCGGGTTTCGGCGGCCTCGACCTGCAGCTCTCGTCGACCGCGCTCGTCGGCCTCGGCGAAGGCGCGCGGTATCTCGTCGAGTATCCGTACGGCTGCGCGGAGCAGAAGGCGTCGACGTCGCTCGCGCTGTTCCTGGCGGCCGACCTCGGCGACGCGTTCTCCCTGCCCGGAATGAACCCCGGCGACATGAAGACGGTGTCGCAGCGCACGCTCAAGGAACTCGAACGGTTCCAGTGCGACAGCGGCGGCTTCGCCTACTGGCCGGGTGACTGCGCCACGGTGTCGCCGTATCTCACGGCCTACGTGCTGCACGTGCTGAAGTCGGCGACCGACCTCGGCTACGCCGTGGATGCCGGCGTGCGGGCGCGTGCTTACGACTATCTCGCAAACGCGCTGGCGGCCGAACCGCCGGCGCCGAACGAAGAGTGGTGGCCCAGCTACACCGCCTGGCAGGCCTTCGCGGTGAAGGTGCTGGCGGAGGGCCGCCGCAACATCGACTCGCATGCCACGCGCCTCTACGGCTACCGCGACCGCATGCCGGTCTTCGCGCTCGCGTATCTGCATGATGCGCTCCGTGCGAAGGGCGAGGTGACAGGCGACCGCGTCAGCGACCTGCGTCGCCGGATGATGAACGCCATCCTGCCGGAAGCCGGCGCCGCCCACGTGGGCGAACTCTCCGATCCGTATCTGCTCTGGTTCTGGAACTCCAACGTCCGCTCGACGGCGATCGTGCTGCACTCGCTCGTGCAGGCCGACGCCAAGGACGCGCCGCTGCCGCAGCTCGTGCGCTGGCTCATGACGGCGCGGAAGAACGGCCGCTGGGGCAACACGCAGGAGAACGCGCACGCGATGGCGGCGCTCGTGGCCTACTACCGCAAGTACGAGCCCACGGTGCCCGACTTCCGCGCCGTCGTCACGCTGGGCGCGCGGGAACTCGCGCGCGACGAGTTCCGCGGCCGCTCGGCCGAGGCGGCGACGTCGAGCCTGCCGATGGCGCAGGTGCTCACCGCCGGCAAGCCCGGCACGACGCTGCCGCTGACCTTCACGCGCGAGGGCGCCGGCACGCTCTACTACACGGCGCGCCTGCGGTATGCCGCCGACGCGCTCGTGCAGGACGGCCTCGATGCCGGCTTCCAGGTGGAGCGCCGCTACGAGCCGTTCGCCGAGCAGGGCACGCGTCCCGCCGCCACGAGTTACGCGGCCGGCGACCTCGTGCGTGTCACACTGACCTTCCGGCTCACGAAGGAACGGCGCTTCGTGGCCGTCACCGATCCGCTGCCGGCGGGCTTCGAAGCCGTGGAGTCGTGGTTCGCGACGACGGCGCGGGACTTGGCGGCGGCGCAGGACCGCCAGGTGAACGACGGCGGTGACGCCACCGACTGGCGCGCCTGGTGGCGGCACAGCGGCTTCGATCGCGTTGAACGCCACGACGATCGCGTGCAGCTCTTCGCCACGCGGCTCGGCGAGGGCGTGCACGAGTTCAGCTACATCGTGCGTGCGACGACCGCCGGCACCTTCCGCACGGCCCCGGCGCGTGTCGAGGAGATGTATACACCCGAGGTCTTCGGCCGCACGGCCACGACCGTCATCGACGTGAAGCGGTAGCCGACGTGTCCGAGGTGATGCCAGAGCGGGCGAGCCTTCGGGCGCGGGTCGGCGCGTGGTGGCCACGTGGGCGGCGCCCCCTCGCGGCCGGCGGCGCTGCCGTCGTCGCCCTGGCGCTCTGGGTGCGCTGCTGGCCGCTGCCAGACGCGCTGCTGGCGGAACCGTCCACGCCATCCACGGTGGTGGTGGATCGCCACGGCGCGCCGATCTACGAGGCGCTCTCGGGCGAGGCCACACGCGCCATCGCGCTTGCGGCCGACGCCCTGCCGCCACGGCTCGTGGCCGCGACGCTGGCTGCCGAGGACCGGCGGTTCTACGCGCACGTGGGCCTCGATCCGGTCGCCATGGTGCGGGCGCTGCGCACGAACCTTGCGGAGGGCCGCATCGTCGAAGGTGCGTCCACGATTTCGCAGCAGGTGGCGAAGCTGCTGCTGAACCGGCAGCAGCCGTCGCGCCGACGCGGCGTCGCGGCCAAGGCGCACGAGGCGATCATCGCGCTGCGCCTCGAACATCGCTTCTCGAAGTCCGAACTACTGGCGCTCTATCTGAATCTTGCCGCCTACGGCAATCAGTTCACCGGCGCCGAGCGCGCGAGCCAGGCCTACTTCGGCGTGCCGGCGGCGATGCTCACGCCGGCGCAGGCCGCCTTCCTCGCCGGCCTGCCGCAGCGGCCGAGCGGCTTCAATCCGTTTCGCCATCCCGAATCGGCCCGGGCCCGGCAGCGCACCGTGCTGCGCCGGATGGCCGCGAGCGGCGCGCTGGCCGCCGCTGATCTCGCGCATGCGCTCGACGAGCGGCTGACCTTCGCGCCCACGCCGGCGCCCTTTGCCGCGCCGCACTTCGTCGAGATGGTGCTCGCCTCGGCGGGGGAGCCGCGGCCGGCGCGCATCGAGACCACGCTCGACAGCGCGCTCCAGGCCGATGTCGCCGGCATCATCGCCCGGCATCGCGAGGATCTCGCGAGCCACGGCGCGCACAACGTGGCGGTCGTGGTGCTCGACAACGCCACCGGCGAATGGGTGGCGTGGGAAGGGTCGGGCGACTACTTCGACCGCGCCCACGGCGGCACGATCAACGGGCCCGTCACCCTGCGCCAGCCCGGGAGCGCCCTCAAGCCCTTCACCTACGCGCTCGCCTTCGAGCACGGCACCTCGCCAGCCACCGTGCTGGCCGACATCCCGTCGAGTTTTCCGACCGCGGAAGAGGGCGTGGTCTACAGCCCGCGCAACTACGACAACCGCTACCGCGGCCCGCTGCTCGCGCGGCACGCGCTCGCCGGCTCCGTGAACGTCCCCGCCGTGGCGCTGGCCGCCGAGATCGGCGTGCCGAATGTGCTGCGCTTCCTGCGCCGCGCCGGGCTCACGACCTTCGACAAGACGGCCGCCCACTACGGGCTGGGCGTGACGCTCGGCAACGCCGAAGTGCGTCTCGATGAACTCACCGCGGCCTATGCCGCCTTCGCGCGCGGCGGCGAATGGCTGCCACCGACGTTCCTGCGCCGGCCCGAAGGCGTGCCAGCCGACACGACACGCATCGTCTCGGACCGTACGGCGTTCTGGATCACCGACATCCTCGCGGATCCGGAAGCACGCGAGTTCGTGTTCGGCCGCGGCGGCAGCCTCGAGCTGCCGTTCCCCGTGGCGGTCAAGACCGGCACGTCGCAGGCGTATCACGACAACTGGACGATCGGCTATTCACGGCACGCCACCGTGGGCGTGTGGGTGGGGAACTTCGACCGCCGCCCGCTGCGCAACTCGAGCGGCGTGACCGGGGCCGGACCGATCTTCCACGCCGTGATGCTGGCGGCGGAGCAGCGCCTCGCCGGCGCCGTGGCGGTGATGGCGGACGGCGCCATCGTGCCGCCGCCCTCGACCACGGTGGAGCGCGAGATCTGCGCCGAGTCTGGCGGCACGGCCCACGCGTGGTGTCCGCTTAAGCGCCGCGAGTGGGTGGCGGCCGACGCGCCCGACGTGCCGTGCGTCTGGCATCATCTGGGCGACGACGGACTGCACACCTATCTGCCGGCGCAGTTCCACGCGTGGGCGCGCGCCGAAGGGCGCCCGGTGGCCGGCACGCCGGCGGCATCACCCGAGGTGGCGTTCGCGAGCCTGGGCGCCGCGCCGCCGTCACGCGCGGCACGCACCGC
>JALHON010000022.1 GCA_022842985.1 Acidobacteriota bacterium
GTACTCTTCCGATATCGACGGCGTGGCGGGCGGTCACGGCGAAGACGAGGGTCAGGAGCAGGATGACGCGCATGGCTACTTGTGCGGGGCGGTGGCGGGGGCCGTGGCGCCGACGGGCTCGGAGAAGACGACCATGCCCGTGGCGACTTCGTAGTACGCACCCACGACCTGCAGGTGCCCCCCGTGACGGCCGTACGTAGCGCCTGGCTGCCGGAGAGCACGTCGTTGATCACCTGCTCCACGTTGGCCAGGATCGCCGTCCGCAGGTCCTTCTGGTCCGCGGCACTGTGCGAACTGCCGGCGCGGATCGCCTTGAAGAGGTGCTCGACATGCGCGCTCGGCGCGTGGGCGCCCTCGTGCGCCGCCTTCACGACCGCGCAGGACTCGTGGCCCATCACGACGAGCAGCGGCACGTGCAGGTCGGCGGCGGCGTGTTCGAGGCTGCCGAGCACGGCGCGGTCCGCCACCTGGCCGAGCGTCCGCACCACGTACAAATCGCCGGCGCCGGCGCCGAAGACGAGCTCGGGCGGCACGCGCGAGTCGGCGCACGACAGCACCATCGCGAACGGGTGTTCGTCGCCGGCCATCGTGCGGCGGGCGTCGGCCGCGGGAAGGACGGCGCCCTCGGCGCCGCGCACGAAACGTTCGTTGCCGGCCCGCAGGCGGGCCAGGGGCGACGCGGCCGGCTCGGGCGCCGCCGCCGCGGGCGACAGCGACGCCAGCATCAGGAACAGGCCGGCGGGCGCGAGGGCGCGCGACAGGCGATCGACCCGGCGTCGAAGGTTCTGCATGTGCGGCCAATCGGCCGGACGCGCCGAATCTTGAATGGCCGCCCGCTCGTGCCGGATCGGCGCATCCGTGCACGCCGCGGACTGAGGGGCCATCGCGGGGTCTCGCGCTATCATCCGAGACGGATGCGCCACACCGGCGCCGGAGGATGACCCCATGCGTGCAGGGCTGAAGATGGCGGTAGTGATGGGATTCGTGGCGAGCCTGTCGGCCTGCGGCAAGTCCCCCGAGGAAAAGGCGGCCGACGCGTTGAAGGAGGCCGCCACGAACATGGCGAAGGCCGGCGAGGAAATGACCAGGGCCGGTGAAGCCGCGGCGAACGCCGCCACCGAGGGCGCGACGCCGGCCGGCGAAGCCGCCAAGGGCATGGAAGACTTCGCCAAGGCGATGCAGGGCATGGCCGCGGCCATGGGCGGCGCCAACGGCGGCAAGCCGTCCGAGCCGGTGAGCTTCCGCGATCTGCAGACCGCCTTCCCCACCGTGTCGGGCTGGACGATGGACAAGCCCCGAGGCGAACGCATGACGGCGCCGGTGGCGTTCTCGCAGACCGAGACGCGCTACAAGAACGGCGATCAGGAGATCGAGGTCAAGATCGTCGACTCGGCCTTCAACCAGATCCTGGTGGCGCCGTGGGCGATGTTCCTCACCGCCGGCTACGAGAAGGAAACCGACGAAGGCTACGAGAAGTCCACGACCATCGCCGGCAACCCCGGCTTCGAGAAGTGGAACGACCAGCGCAAGGACGGCGAGCTCAACATCGTGGTCGCCAAGCGTTTCCTGGTGTCGGTCGAAGGTGACCGCCTCACCGACATGAAGCAGCTCCAGGAGTTCGCCGCGAAGATCGACTTCGCGAAGCTCGGCGCGCTCGGCGCCGCGGCGCCCGCCGCGAAGTAGACGGCCGCGCCGGCGGCCCGGCCGCCGGCGCCCGCGCTCAGATCCTGAACCCGGCGCGCAGCGGATCGTCGGCGTCGATGAGGAACGTGTGCTCGCCGGTGATCCAGGCGCTGCCGGCGATTTCGGGCACGATGGCCGCATGCTCGCCGACGCGCTGGCGGCCGGCCACCCGGCCGTGGAAGAGCGTGCCGATGAGGCTCTCGTGCACGAAGGTGCCGTCGCCGGCCGACAGCACGCCCATCTCGTCGAGCACCGCCATCACCGCCGCCGTGCCGCTGCCGCAGGGCGAGCGGTCCACTTCGGCATCCGCGAACACGGTCACGTTGCGCAGGTGCGCCCCCTCGGTCTGTGCCGGCGCCGTGAAGATCGTGCCGTAGATGCCGGCCAGTCCCGGCTCGGCGGGGTGCACGACCTTCACGAACTTCTCGACCTCGCGCGCGATCGCCATTCCGGTGCGCTTCAGTTCGGGCAGCTTCGCGATGTCGATCGAGAGCCCGGCACTCTCGGCATCGACGATGGCGTAGAAGGCCCCGCCGAAGGCGACGTCGGCCGTGAACGTGCGGCCGCCGATGGCGAGCGGCACGCCGGGGGCCAGCACGAACGACGGCACGTTCACGAACGACACGCCGGTGACGCGCGTGCGGCCATCGACCTCGGCCTTCGTCGCCCGTGCCCGGACCGGGCCGGCGGGCACGTCGAGCACCATCTCGATGGTGTCGCCGCCGCCCTCGGCGGCGGCGTCCCACATCAGTCCGCGTTCGACGGCGATGGTCGCTACGGCGATGACGCCGTGGCCGCACATCGTGCTCCAGCCCTCGTTGTGCATGAAGAGCACGCCGGCGTGCGCGCCGGGCGTGACCGGCTCGGTCAGCAGGGCGCCGTACATGTCGGCGTGGCCGCGCGGTTCGAGCATGATGGCGCGGCGCAGGTGGTCGAGGTGTTTGCGCGCCCACTCGCGCCTCGCGAGCATGGTGGCGCCCTCGGGCGCGGGCAGGCCGTCCACGACGAGGCGCAGCGGCTCGCCGGCGGTGTGGGCATCGATGGTACGGATCTGATGAATCATGCGCGGAAGCGGGATCGCCGACAGCGCCGACGGGCGCGGCGTGCGTTCCGCGCTATTCTGTCAGGCGTTCGACGCTGACGCCACCATGAGTACAAGAGGATGACCTCGTGACGCGACTCTGGCTCGCCGCGCTGTTCTGCACGTGTTGTGTGCCCCTCGCCCGGGCCCAGGCCCCGGCGCCGCCGGCCACGCCGCTCCGGCTGACGCTGCCAGTCCCCACCACCACCGATGCCCCCGCCGCGCAGCTGCAGGGCCGCTGGACGCCGCGCCCGCGGATCACGTCAGGCAAGAACGTCTCACTCGAGCTGCGCGCCAAACTGCAGAACGACGGCGCGTGGTTCAACCCGGTCGTCGACCCGGAGGACGAAGGCTTCATCTGGCGACGCCGCCGTCTGGCCGTGCGCGGCGAGTTCTTCAACCGCGTCGAGTTCGAGGTCGAACGCGAGTTCGGCGACGAGGTCGAACCGTGGCGCGACGTGTGGGCGAACGTGAAGGCACACGACCTGCTCGAGGTGCGCGGCGGCAAGTTCAAGCTGCCCTTCGGCCTCGACAACATGACGAGTTCGGTCGAGCACGACTTCATCTTCCGCTCGCTCGGCACCCGCGCCATCGCCCCGGGCCGCGACATCGGCGCCATGCTCCATGGTGAAGCCGCGCGCCGGCGCTTCACCTACGCCATCGGCGTCTTCAGCGGCGACGAGCGCCAGGTGGCCGACAGCGAACGCTTCTTCGACGACGACCAGGGCGCCGACAGTTTCGGCCGCACCGTCAGCGGCCGGGTCACGGTGCAGCCACTCGACGGCGCGTCGAGCCTGCCGTCCGGTCTGCGCAACCTGGAAATCGGCGCCAGCGGCGCGTGGTCGAAGGTCGCGGAAGGCCTCAACAGCTTCAAGGGCAACTCGGTCTTCGGCTACGACTACTTCGAACGCGTGTGGGTGAACGGCAATCGCGTCCGCACCGGCATCGACGTGGCGATCGTCTCGGGCCCGGGCAGCCTCAAGGCGGAATGGATCAACGCCTCGGACGAGCGGCTCGGCCAGGGCGTCGACGACGGCGACCTCTCGAACATGTTCACGCGCGGCTGGTACGTGGCGGGCTCGTGGCTCGTCACCGGCGAAGACAAGGAAGACACCGTCTCGCCGAAGCGCCCCCTGCTACGGGGCGGCGTCGGCGCCATCGAAGTGGCCGCGCGCTACGAACGCATGCTGCTCGGCAGCGCGGCCGACGCCAGCGAGCCGGCCTTCGACAACCCGCGCGCCGAGAACCTGCGGCGCAGCCAGGATGCGGTGCTGACCGTGGGCGTGTCGTGGTACCTGAACCGGTGGCTCAAGGCACAGGGCAACGCGATCCGCGAAAGCTTCAACGACCCGACCCGCACGCCGATCGACGGCACGGCCACGTACTGGAGCTACGTGAGCCGCCTGCAACTCGCGTTCTAGGAGCCTTGACCATGCGTGCCACCCTTCGCATCGGCCTCGTCCTCGTGCTCGCGATCGCCGTGCTGGCCGTGCCGGCGGCGGCGCAGACCGCGGACGATCTGTTCGATTCGTCGAGCGTGCAGGACCTGCGCCTGCTCGTGAACTCCCGCGACTGGCAGGAACTCAAGGACAGGTTCCAGGACAACACGTTCTTCCCGGCCGAACTCGCCTGGCGGGGCCTGCGCCAGCAGAACATCGGCGTGCGCTCGCGCGGCCTCGGCAGCCGCAACCCCGTCAAGCCCGGCCTGCTGCTCCGCTTCGATCGCTACGCCTCCGACGGCCGCTTCCTCGGCCTGCGCACGCTCGTCCTCGACAACCTCACGCAGGACCCGTCGATGATGAAGGAGGTGCTGGCGATGCAGCTCTACCGCCGGCTCGGCCTGCCGGCGCCGCGCGAGGCGTTCGTGCGCCTCTACGTGAACGGCGCGCTGATCGGTCTCTACGCCGTGGTCGAGGACATCGCCGAGCCGTTCCTGCAGCGCACCTTCGGCGAATCCGGCGGCACGCTCTACGAGTACGACTGGACGTTCGAGTACAACTTCGAATACCGCGGCTCGACGCTCGAGAACTACACGATGTTCAAGCCGCAGACCAACACGACGCAGTCCACGTTCGACCTCTACAGCCCGATCGAGCGGATGGTGCGGGCGGCCAATGACTCGAGCGACGAGCTGTTCCCGGCGGCGATGGCCGAGTTCCTCGACCTGCAGGCCTTCGCGCGCTACATCGCGATGGACAACTTCGTCTCCGACGACGACGGCTGGCTCGGCGTCTGGGGCATGAACAACCTGTTCCTGTATCGCGGCCAGGGCAGCAGCCGCTTCGACATCATCGCGTGGGACAAGGACTACACGTTCTGGCGGCCCACGAACGATATCTTCACGCGTGTCGACAACAGCGTGCTGGCGCGGCGCGCGCTGGCCATTCCCGACGTGCGTCAGGCCTACCTCGACACGCTCGCGGCCGCGGCCGATTCGGCGGCCGAGGGGCAGGAGGGCGCGGATGCGGCCACCGGCTGGCTCGCCCGCGAGGTCGAGCGGCTCTACGCGCTCATCCAGCCGCTCGCGCAGCAGGACACGAACAAGCCCTACACCGACGCCGAGTTCGAGGCCGGCGTGGGCGCCCTGCGGACGTTCGCCGCGCGGCGCAGCGCCTTCGTGCGCTGCTCGGTGGCCAACCAGTCGCGCCCGCCCGTCGCCTGCAACTGACGGCCGGCGCGCCCGGCGCGCTAGGCGTGGGTGTGGCCGCCCGCCTCGTAGGCCTTCGCGAAGAAGGCCTCCAGGCGGCGCACGCAGGCCGGCTCGTCGACCAGCACGGCGAGCTCGCGCCGCAGGCTGAGGCTGGTGGTCGAGAGCGCCAGGCTGCCGACGAGCGCCGTGCGGCCGTCGACGATCGTGATCTTGCCGTGAGCGTCCCGGCCGGCCACGATACGCGTCCCGATGTGCTCCACCCGCACTCCGTCGCGGGCCTTCTGCTTCAGGATGCGCAGCACGCGCGCGTCGTCGAGCTTGTGGTCGATGATGGCGATGCGCGAGGTGGCGCTCGTCAGCAGGTCGCGCACGGCCCGGGCCGCCCACTCGGGCCCGACCACGAGCCGCGAATGACGCGACGCCGACGCCGGCAGCGTGCGTTTCGCCAGGTCGGTCTCGAAGAGCCGCCAGGCGTCGGTGACGGCGTCGGGGTCGGCCGTGACGACGGCGAAATCACAGGTGTCGCTGAAACACTTGCGGGTCAGGTTGAACGAGGCCACGAGCAGCGGTCCGCTGTCGGCCACGATGTACTTGGCGTGATGTTTCGTCGCCCGCGGACCGTGGCGCGTGACGTTCGCGCCCATGCGCTCGAGCCGCGTGCGCAGCTCGTCGAGCCGGCGCCGCCAGCCGCTGGCGCGCCGCGTGAGCAGCACGTCCACGACGACGCCGCGGGCAATGGCGGCGCGTACTTCGTCGAGCACCTCGGCGTCGTTGCAGCGGAAGATGGTGAGGCCGAGGCGCTTGCGGGCGCCGCGGATGATGCGCAGCACCGCCTGGCGCCGCTCCGCCGGCTCGATGACGATCCGGTCTGGCGTCACGACTTCTTCGGCGGCTCCCACGAGACGGCGCTCAGGCCGTGCTTGCCGCCGCCGACGAGCACCTCGGTCACCTCGTCGATCGACACGTGGGCCGGCAGCGTCGTGCGGTAGGTCATCTCGGCTTCGTCGCCCTGCGTGAACTCGAGCGGCTCCCAGGTCACGCCGTACTGCGCGAACACGCTCACCACATGCGCCAGCGGGAACTCGCGGCCCGACGCCGTCATCTCGACCAGCATCACCCGCGGCTTGACGGCCACGAGCTTGTCGAGCACGACGATGGCGGCGGCGAGGAACAGCGCCCCGAGCGCCGCAATCGGCAGCGCGCCGATGCCGCAGGCCATGCCGAGGCCCATCAGCAGGAAGAGCACCGTGACGTCCTTGGGGTCTTCGACCGGCGTGCGGAAGCGGATGATCCCGGCGGCGCCGGCGATGCCGAAGGCGCGGGCGAGCGAACTGCCGATGATGATCATGATGAGGGCGCCGGCCACGGCCAGCAGCACCTGCGCCTGCTCCATCGACCGGTTCATCGGCCGGTCCTTCTGGTGCAGCTTCTGCACGTGGGTCACGAACACGGCGATGACGCCCGCCGAGAGCAGCTGCACGAGTTCGGAGAAGGGATACCCCCACGGCGTGGCCCAGAGCGCGCCCGAGGCAGCATCCGGCGCCGTCAGCGAGCCGGCGCCCGCGGCGCCGCCCTGCGGGATACGCCACTCGATGCCAATAGCGGCAATCAGCAGGCAGGCGGCGATGCCGAGCGCGATCGTCACGATCTCGCGCCACTTGAACGCCTGCTGTTTCGCCTCGTGGATCGAGTCGTAGACGCTCAGGACGTTATCGAGCCGCGCGACCTTGAGCAGTTCGAGCGTGTGGCTGGTGGGGCGGGCGATGCGGAAGGACCCGCCGACACGCCCGGCGCTCGTGTGAGCGCGCACCAGGGCGCGGATCCCGGCGCTGTCGATCGCCGTCACAGCATTGAGGTCGGCGATGAGCAGCCGATAGCCCTGACCCAGGAGCCGCTTGACCGAGGCTTCGAAGTCTTCGGCCTCGCCGCCGGCGACGAGCGGCTGACGCGGGGTAAGGACGAGGTGGCCTCTCGCAACTTGCTGGGGAATCGCCATCAGACTAGTCTAGAGAGACGGGTGGACCGTACCACAGTGCGCATGAAATTGAAATGGTCGGGCTGGGCGGTCCTGGGTCTCATCGGAGCCTGCAGCGGCTCGCCGACACAACCCACGTCGCTCGCCCCTGGCGGCCTGGAGAGGTCCGGTGCCACGCAGGCGACGATGCTCGTCGCAGGCGATATCGCCTGGTGCTCCGACAACACCGCGGCGGCGCAGACCGCGGCGCTGCTCGATCGGCTTCCGGGCACCATTCTCGCGCTCGGTGACCTCGTCTACATGCGTGGCACGACCGAAGAGTTCCGCGACTGCTACACGCCCACGTGGGGCCGCCACAAAGCGCGCACGCGGCCCGTGGCGGGCAACCACGAGTATCTGACTCTCGGCGCCGTTCCGTATTACGAGTACTTCGGCGACCTCGCCGGGCCGGCGGGCGATGGCTACTACTCGTTCACCGCCGCGAGCTGGCACGTCATCGCGCTCAACTCGAACATCCCGATGGATCGCGGCTCTCCGCAGTATGTCTGGCTGCAGCGTGAGCTGCAGCGTCCGGCGAGGTGCACGCTGGCCTACTGGCATCATCCGCGCTTCACCTCGGGCCCGAACGGCGACAACCTCAATACCGCGCCGATATGGGAGCTCCTCTACGCGGCCGGCGCCGACGTGGTGCTGGCCGGACACGACCACCTGTACGAGCGCTATCTGCCGATGAATCCCGACGGCCAGCTCGACCGCGCGCGCGGCATCCGCCAGTTCATCTCGGGCGGCGGCGGCGCCCTCCTCTACAGATTCGCGGCGATCAAGCCCAACAGCGCCGCGCGCTACGAGGGCTACGGCGTGCTCAAGCTCGTGCTCACCGACGGACGCTACGACTGGGAATACCTGCCCGTCACGCCCGGCTTCAGCGACACCGGCTTCGACATGTGCCACTGAAGGACAGGGAACAGGGACCAGGGATTCCGAGTTTCCGCTTCCCTGCCGCGTGAAGGCGTTCTACTCCGATCATTTCGTCCTGCCGCTGCCCGACGGGCACCGGTTCCCCATGAGCAAGTACGCGCGGCTCCGCGCGCGCGTGCTCGACGAAGGGGTCGTCACGCCCGCCGACGTCATCGAGGCACCAGCGGCGACGTGGGAGGAACTCCGCCTCGCCCATGCGGCGCCCTACGTGCACGCCGTCGCCACCGGCACCCTGCCCGCCGACATGCAGCGGCGCATCGGCTTCCCCTGGTCGCCCGAAATGGTCGAGCGCTCGCGGCGCTCGTCCGGCGCGACCATCGCGGCGGCGCGCGTGGCGCTGCGCGAGGGCGTGGCGGCGAACCTCGCCGGCGGCACCCATCACGCCTTCGTCGATCGGGGCGAGGGCTACTGCGTCTTCAACGACGTGGCAGTGGCGGCGCGCGTGCTGCAGCACACGCACCGCTGTCACCGGCTCGCGGTGGTGGACTGCGACGTCCATCAGGGCAACGGCACGGCGGCGATCTTCCGCGACGATCCGTCGGTCTTCACCTTCTCGATGCACGGGGCGAAGAACTTCCCGTTCCGCAAGGAAGTGAGCGACCTCGACGTGGAACTCACCGACGGGATGGGCGACGAGGAGTACCTGGCCCTGCTCGCGCGTCACCTGCCGGAGGTGCTTGGCAGCCATCGTCCGGAACTTGTCTTCTACCTGGCGGGCGCCGATCCGTACGTGGGCGACCGTCTGGGACGGCTGGGACTCACGGTGGAGGGTCTGCGCGAACGCGACGAATACGTCTTTGGCCGCTGCCAGGCCGCGGGCGTTCCTGTGGTCGTGGTGATGAGCGGCGGCTATGCGCCCGACGTGGACGACATCGTGCGCATCCACCTGAACACGATCCGCGTGGCGGCGGCGCATGCAGCCCGCTGGTCCGGCACGACGTGAGGTGTGCGAGGATGCGGCATGCCGCAGCGTTTCCGCCTCCTCACCGAAGCCCACGTCACCGCGCTCCTCCCGCTCCCCGACCTCATCACGTCGATGGAGACGGCGCTGGCACGCTTTTCCGCCGGTGAGGTGCTGCAACCGGTGCGCACCGTCCTTTCGGTGGGGCCCACGAAGGCCTACTACGGCCTGATGCCGGCCTACGTGCCCGATCCGCCGCAGCTCGGCGCCAAGATCGTGACCGTCTTCGGCGAGAACCACCGGCGCGGCCTGCCGTCGCATCTGGCAACCATCTTCCTGCTCGACCCTGACACCGGCGCGCTCATCGCGCTCATGGACGGCCGCTACATCACCGAAGCGCGCACGGCGGCCGTCTCCGCGGTATCGGCGCGGCACATGGCGCGGCCCGACGCGGCCACGCTCGCGATTCTCGGCACCGGCGTGCAGGCCCGCAGTCACCTCGAGGCGCTCGCCGCGGTGCGGCCGATCCGGCAGGCACGCGTGTGGAGTCCCACGCCGGCCAGCCGCGAGCGCTTCGTCGCGGAGATGAGCGGCCACGTGCCGGCGGCGCTCACGGCCGCGGCGTCGGCCGAGGCCGCCGTGCGCGGGGCCGACATCGTGGTGCTCGTCACCTCATCGCCGACGCCGGTCGTCGATGCGGCGTGGGTCGCGCCCGGCGCGCACGTGATCGCCGTCGGAGCATGCCGGCCGGAGCAGCGCGAGATGGACCCGGCGCTCGTCGCCGGCGGACGCCTCGTCGTGGACTCGCGCGCGGCGGCGCTCGTCGAATCGGGGGATGTCGTGATGGGCATCGCCGAGCGCCGCTTCGACGCCTCACATATCGCGGGTGAGCTCGGTGACGTGGTGCGGGGTGCGCTCCCCGGCCGCACGTCGGCCGCCGAGATCACGATCTTCAAGTCGCTCGGCATGGCGGTCGAGGACGTGGCGGCCGCGGATCTCGTCTACCGCCGCGCCCTCGAGACCGGCGCCGGCACCCAGCTCGAGCTCTGACGCTTCGAGGCCGGCCAGCGCGTCCTCCTCACTGCACAGTCAGCGGCCTCGTGCGGCGCCATACGGCGCGCCGCCGTCCCAGTCTCGACGATTCAGGCCCGATCCACGTCGGTACGCCACTGGCACGCTCGCTGCAGTTGTCTCCAGTGCCAGCCAGATCCGACGGAGACCGGCCATGCACGCCATCCATCTCAGAGTCACCCTTGCCGCCCTGGCCCTCGCAACCGCGATCGCCGCGCCGGCCGAGGCGCAATGGCGCGACACCTGGGGCGCGAGCGCGCAGAACGAGGGCTATCGCGACGGCGCCCGCGCCGGCGGTGACGACGCCCGCGACGGCCGCTCGTTCGAATACCAGCGGCATCGCGACTATCGCGAAGCCGACCGCGGCTACAGCCGCGGCGACGGCCGTCGCGACGACTACAAACAGCAGTACCGCGCCGGCTTCGTCGCCGGCTACCGCGACGGCTACAACGGCGGCGGTGGACGTGGGCCGTCGGGCGGCTACCCGCGGCCCGGGCCCTCGCGCGACGTGCCGTGGTGGGGCGGACGCGGGCCGGCCGAGGGCGGCCGGTATCCCGGGAACACGATACGCGACCTCGCCGCGGCGAACGGCTTCGACGAGGGCTACCGTCAGGGGCTCGACGACGGGCGCGACGGCGACCGCCCGGACGTGTGGCGGCACCGCCGCTATCGCAACGCCGACGACGGCTACCGGCGCGACTTCGGGCCGAGGCACCTCTACCAGCAGGCGTACCGCGCCGCCTTCGAACGCGGCTACGACGACGGCTATCGCGACGCCCGGCGCCGCGGCTGGCGCTAGAGGTTCAGGAAGTTCTTGATGCGCGACAGCAGCGACTGCGGCACGGGCGCGGCGGCGTGCGCGCCGTCGGCCGCGGCCTTCGCATCGGCCAGGCCCTGACGGCGGGCCGAGACGATGCCGCTCACGTGTTCCACGAGACCCGGTCGCCGCACCGCCAGTTCCCGGAAGCGGTCGGCGTCGATCTCGAGCAGCACGGCGTCATCGAGCGCGGTGACCGTGGCCGTGCGCGGGTCGCCGGTGAGCATCGACATCTCGCCGAAGAATCCGCCGGCCGTCGTCACCGCCACTTCCTGCCCAGACGGCTCGATCGTCACGCGCACGCGGCCGTCGAGCACGATGAACATCGACCGGCCGGAGTCGCCCTGGCGGACGATCCGCTCGTGCTCCCCGTAGAGATGTTCGGGGCACGCCTCGGCGAGCCGGGCCCGTTCGACGTCGTCGAGGCCCGAGAACAGATCGATCGCCGCGAGCCGGTCGGCCAGCGCCTGGAGCCGTTCGGGCGAGCGCGAGTTCTTCTCCTCGCGGCTGTACTCGACCTGGATCGGATACGGGATCTCGATGGCGTGGCGCTTGAAGGTGTACCAGATGTTCGTGCGCACCTGGTCGCGGGCGGTGTTGTCGCGGCCGAAGTCGTCGACCCAGAAGCGCAGCCGGTAGTCCACGGACGAGGTGCCGAAGCCGAGCACGATGACGTCCGGCGGCGGATCGCGCAGCACGAGCGGCGCGTTGTCGAGGGCTTCGTGCAGCGCCCGCTTCACCACGTTCGGCGGCACGTCGTAACTCGCCCCCACTTCCACTTCGATGCGCGTCGGGATCGTCGGCTCCGAGTGGTTCAGGATCGGATCCTTCGACATCACGCTGTTCGGCACGATGACGAACTGCCCCTGCTTGGTGAGCAGCTTCGTGGCCCGCCAGGTCACTTCCTGCACGCGGCCCTCGAACTCGCCCACCCGCACCCAGTGCCCGACGCGGAACGGCTTCTCGACCTGGATCGCGAGGCCGGCGAAGAGATTGCCGAGGGTGTCCTGCAGCGCGAAGCCCACCACCACGGCGCCGACGGCGGAGGTGGTCAGGAACTTCTCGTCGAGGAAGAGCGTGGCCGACACCGCGAAGAGCGCGATGACGATGACGTCCTGGACGATCGCCGGCACGCGCTCGGACACGCGGTCGTGCCGCCACGGATTGAAGAGCAGCCCGACGCCGGCGACGATGCCGGCGGCGACGAGCAGCAGCCGCGCCAGCCCGCCGACGAGCGCCGGGTCGCCGATGTTGCGCGCGAGCGCGATGTCGAAGCCGAAGGCGACGAGCAGCACGACCGCGGCAAAGCCGAGCCGCGCCCGCACGAAGCGATTACGCACCGCGGCCAGCGCCGCCAGCACGACACCGAACGTTATTCCGGTGACAAGAGGTAGTTGCATGCGTGCGGAGATTCGTGGGCCGGGCCCCGGGACCCGAGCCCCGAGCCCCGGCTACTTGAGTCCGCCGGCCTTCTTGAACGCGGCGACATCCGCCGCGCTGACCGACACGGCGACGACCGCCGGATTCGAGCCGCCCTTGGCCGCTGATTCCTTGCCGGCGCCGCGGGCCGCGCCCGAGCCGGTGACCTGGGCCGACTTCTTCTCGCCGCCACCGGGGCGCAGCGACGCCGCCAGGCCGCCGATGCCCTTCTTCTTCGGCTCTTCGGCCGGCTTCGCGGTGCCGCCTGCCGCCCCCGATGACCCGGCTTCGACGGTGGCGATCTCGGTCACCGGCACCGGCTTGAAGGTGATGGTGGCCGCATAACGCTCACCGACGGTGGCGGTGGACCCGAGCTTCGCCGAGGCGATCTGCTTCGTCATCTTGTCCACGCGCTCCTTCGTCTCGGGATGCGAGGCGAAGAGGCCGCTTCTGGCGCCATCGGTGGCCTTGTTGCGCTCCATCAGCATGTTCAGGAAGCCGTTCATGCCGGTGGGCGCGTAGCCGACGGTGTTGGCGAGCACGATGCCCTTCTCGTCGCTCTCGAGTTCGTCGCCGCGGCCGAAGCCGCTGTCGACGATCTCGTAGGCCTTGTCGGCGAGCTTGCCGAGCAGGGCGCTGTTGCCGGCCACCGTCTCGTCGGCGCCCATCTGGACGGCCTTGCCCTTCTGGATGGCGCGGATCGTGTGCTTCTCGCTGACGTGGATGATCTCGTGGCCGAGCACGCCAGCCAGTTCGGATTCGGTCTTGAGGTTGGCGAGCGCGCCCTTGGTGATGTGCACGAAGCCGCCGGGCGCGGCAAACGCGTTCACCGCGTCGGTGTCGAGCACGATGAACTTCCACGCGATGCCGGGCCGGCTGCTGACCTGGGCCAGGGCCGTGCCCACGAGGGTGACGTAGCGGTGGACGGCCTGATTCTGGACGACGCCGTAGCGGGCGCGAATGCGCTGGCTGACTTCGGCGCCGAGCTGCGCCTCTTCGGCATCGTTCATCTGGATGTCGCGCAGCTGATTGGCGCGCTTGAGCGCGCCGCCGAGCTTGCCGAGCTGTTCCGCCGAAGCCGCGGGCGCCACGGCCAGCGCGGCGCCCAGGGTGAATGTGACCAGTGCTCGTCGATTCATGCCGCTTCTCCGTCGTCCGTGCGGGGACCGCCCCCAATCCTATCGGACCGGAACCCGCCCGGATGCACTCCCGCGAGTTCCGCCCCTGACAATAGCGCGAGAACGGCCCGGAATCTCTCACGCCGCCCACCAGGCCCCGAACCGGCCGCGCCCCCCCCAGCCGCCGAAGGCGCCGCCCCGGGGCCAGGTTCACACCGGGGGACGCACTTCGAACACCTGCACGGGCTTCGTCTTGCCCTTGACCGTCACGTCGCCGAGGGGCCGCAGGTCATAGCTGCCCTTCAACTGCCGGCGCGTCGCCTCGGAGATGAGGATCCGCGTGCCGAAATCCTTGTTGAGCGACTCGAGGCGGGCGCCGAGGTTCACGTTGTCGCCGATCACCGTGTAGCTCATGATCGTGTCGCTGCCGATGTTCCCGGCGATCATCTCGCCGGTGTTGATGCCGATGCCGATGTCGAGCGCCGTCCGGCCCTCGACGGCCCACAGCCGGTTGAGCTGCTCGAGTTCCCGCACCATCGCCAGCGCCGTCTGCACGGCGTGGTCGGCATGGTCGGGGTCGTCGAGCGGCGCGCCGTAGAGCGCCATGATCATGTCGCCCACGAACTTGTCCACCGTACCGCGATGGGCGAACACCACGTCCACCATGCGCGTGAAGTACTGGTTGAGCTGCCGGACGAGGTCTTCGGCCTCGCCGCTCTCCGACAGCGTCGTGAAGCCGCGCATGTCCGAGAAGAGCACCGACATCTCGCGGCGCTCGCCGCCGAGCGCGGCCTCGTTCGGGCTGGCCAGCAGCTGCTGATAGACATCCTTCGACACATAGCGCGAGAACAGCCGCTTCACGCGCCGCTTCTCGCGGCCCTCCACGAAGTACATCCAGGCGAGATCGGCGAGGAACGTGAGCGCGAGCGCCACGAGCGGCACGACGAGCGGCAGCCACAGCCCCTGCCCCAGGGCGCGGGTGGCGTACCACACGAAGCCGCCGGCCAGCGCCAGCGTGGCGAGTGCCGTGATCCACGGAGCGGCCAGCGCGCCGACGGCCGCCACGGCGAGCGTCAGGCCGAGGGTGGAGACGGCGCGCTGCCACGGCATGGCCGGCGCGATACTGCGACCGCTGATGAGCGCGTCGATGACGTTGGCGTGGAACTCGGCGCCCGGCATCTGGCCTTCGCCGAAGGGCGTCGTGAACGTGTCCTTGAGGCCTTCCGCACTCACGCCGACGACCACGATCTGATCCTTGAACGTGGCCGGATCGAGGTGCGGCGTCTGCCCGTCGAGGATCTGCTGCTCGGCGAGCACGAGATCCTGGAACGAGTAGGACCGGAAGGTGGGCGTGCCGTCGGCGCGCATCGTGGGGCCGCGGAAGGGCACGAGCGGCCGGTAGACCGTCTGCGCCGGACCGTAGAAGTCGGGCACGGCCTGTTCGACCCACGGCACCCGGCGATCGCCCAGGTGCAGCATCGAACGCGTGGCGGTGACGCGGTCGGGCGTCACGCCGGTCACGGCGATAGCGGCCGCCACCGGCAGCGACGGCACGACCTTCCCCGCCACCTCCACGAAGGGCACGTAGCGGCGAGCCGGGCCGTCGAGGTCGTAGGCGAGGCGCGCATGCCCCACGCCGCGCACCGCACGCGCGAGATCAGGAAACGGCGGGGTGAGGAGCGGCCGGCGTTCGGCGAACCCGCTGAGCGGCCAGACGCGATCGAGCGACGCCACGCCGTCGAGCGGCGGCTGCACGTTCTGGCTGGCGTCCACGAGCCCTTCGCTCGACGCCTGCACGGCGACGATGACGTTGCCGGCCTGTTTCACCGATGCCACGAGCGCGTCGTCCGACTCCTGGCCCGTCCACGGCGTGCCCATGATGTCGCGCGTGGCCTTGTCGGCCTCGCTGAACTGCACGTCGTAGACGACGAGCTTCGCGGGCCCGCGCGCCAGATAATCGATGAGCATGCCGTGCAGCAGGCGCGGCCACGGCCAGCGCCCCACGGCGGGTTCGAGCTGGCGGATCGAGTGATCGTCGATGAGCACCATCGCGATCCCGGGCGGCGTGCCCTGGCCGGTGGCCACGGCGCGCATGCGCGCGTCGTAGGTCTTCAGTTCGAGCGTCTGCACGAGGCCGATCCGGCCGAGCAGGCCCGCCATGAGGGACGCGGCGAGCGCGAAGCCCAGCGCGACCAGCCAGCGTGTCATCGCCGGTGAGGGTGGCAGGGTTCGCGGCAAGCGTCAACTGCCGCGTCGGGACGCGGCCGGCTCAGAACCGGAAGAGGCGGGTCGCCTTCACCGCGAAGGTGCGGTTCAGCAGCGCCTGGCCTGACACGGCCTGTGTGTCGCGGCCATCGCTGTAGACGACGAACAGCTCGCTGCCGCCGGTGTACTCCCAGCGCAGGCGGACGCTCGACGAGAGCGTGTGCGCGTCCACGTTGTACTGCACGAGGCTGCTGAGGAGCATGCGGGCCGTGGGCGTGACGGTAAAGCGCGAGCTCACGAGGCGGGCGTTGAACGACCCGTACGGCAGGTCGGCCCAGTTGAGCGACAGCGCCGGCTCGATCGAGAGCTGCGGCAGCACGCCCCAGCGGCCGCTGTAGGTCGCTTCGGTGCGTGTGCCGTTGTAGAGGGTGCCCTGGGCCAGTGAAAACCGGCCCGAGACGCGGCGCTGCTGCCCCATCGTGTAGCTGATACGGGTGGTGTCGGCACCGTAGGTGCCGGCCGGCACGAACACGCCGGGGGCGACGGTGAAGCGCCCCGGCAGCCGTTCGAACTCGCGCGAGTATTCGATCGAGGCCTGATCGCTCGACTGGAACTCCACACGGAAGAGCGCCGAGGCCTCGCGCGTCTGGAGGGCGCTGGCGTCCGCGTCCGTCACGTAGTCGAGGCTGGTCTGCCAGGTCAGCTTGCGCACGACGCGGCTGCGCCGCGGCCGCGGGCTGAAGCGCGCCTGGGCGAACGTGCGGCGGACGTCGGTGCGGCGGGTGAAGCCCATCTCCGGATTGAAGTCGGGATCGATGAGCATGTGCTCGGCGGAGAGGCCGTAGCGATCGTCGTTGTAGTCGAAACGCCCGCGGTAACTGGTGCCCTCCACGATCTGCCCGGCACGATTCGGATTGCGCGTGCGGGCCGCGTACGTCGTCAGGTTGATCGACTTGAAGAAGAGCAGCGTGGCGTCGGCGCCGAAGGTGTAGCTGGCATCGCCCGAGCCGCGGAAGGTGGGCGTCGTGACCGCCGCCGGGCCGCGCCGCGTGGCCACGACGCCGACGTTGCTGCGCCGCAGGATGTTGCGCTTGAGCCGCAGGGCCGTGAACGCACTCGCCGGCGCCCCCGCCTCGGGCGTTTCCTCGGTGTGGATGTCGAGGAAGCCGATGCTGTAGGGCCCCTGCCGCCCGGTGAGGCGCGCGCCGCCGACGACCGGCACCGCCTGCCCCTGGCTCAGGCCGATGCGGCGGCTGTAGAACATGAGCGGCACGTCGCCCGGGCTGTTGCCGGCCTGCACGCCGCCGAAGTCGAAGATGCCCTGCCCTTCGATGAAGAAGTCGCGCTTCTCGGGAAAGAACAGGCTGAAGCGCGTGAGGTTCACCTGCTGCAGGTCTTCTTCGACCTGCGCGAAGTCGGTGCGGTAGGTGGCGTCGAGGATGAGGCTGCGCGTCAGTCCGTATTTGAAGTCGAGGCCGCCGTTGCCGCCGAGCGCCTTGTCGAGCGCGCCCGCACGCCGGGCCGCCGTCGACGTGCCGAGCGCGTAGGGCTTGAGCTCGAGGTTCTTCGATTCCGACGGCGTTTCGAGCCCTTCCACGGTGGCGGCCGACGCCATGCGCGTCACGCCCTGGGTGCCGAGGGCGGCCGGCACGAGCGACAGGTACGAGAACTCGTTCTTCCAGCGCACCAGCCGGCGCATGTTCACGCCCCAGGTCTGGGTGCCGTTGCCGCGGTAGCGGAGCGTCTTGAACGGGATGGCGACTTCGAGCGTCCAGCCCTGATCGAAGTGCGCCGTCTTCACGTACCAGATGCCGTTCCAGGCGGAGTTCTGCTGGTCGTCGGTCACCGTCATGTCGCGCAGCGCACCGAGCGGATTGGTCTGGAACATGTAGCCGTTCCGCTTGTCGTGGAACGTGTCGATGACGAAGGTGAAGTTGTCGTTGCCGAGGATGTTGCCGTTGTCGCGGCGCATCTCGTTGGCCACTTCGCGTTCGGGCTGGCTGTTCCAGTTGCGCGCCGAGATGTAGATGTTGTCGTCGTCGAAGAGGATCCACGCCTCGGTCTTCTCGGTGGCGGGCTGCCCTTCGCGCGGCTCCTGCTGGATGAAGTCGGTGAGCGGCGCCACGCGGCTGTAGATGCTCTCGTCGAGCGCGCCGTCGATGGTGAGCGGCGTCTCGACGCGCACGGCGCGCACGGTGACGTCATCGGCGGCATTGCGCCTGACGAGCGAGGGCGTGGGCGCCGGCTGCGCCGCCGCCTGATCCGCCACGCCCATGAGCACGAGCGCCAGCAGCGTGGCGAGGCGCCTCAGGGCGGGACGCGCGCGTGACATTCGGAGACTCACGGCCAATCGGGTGCCCGAAAGGGTACGCCACCACGGCCGTTCCGACAAAGTCCGCATGTGCGGACGCACGCCGCCCGGTAAGATCGGCGGCATGTCTACGCGTCGCCTGCCGGTCCGCCCGCTCGTTGCCTCCCTGCTCGCCCTCTCGGGGGCGGTTGTCCTCGCGCAGCCGCGCGCCGCCGGGCCGCTCGACCGCCTGCAGACACGGGCTGAACGGTCGGGCTTCACCGAAACCAGCCGCTACGACGACGTCCAGGCCTTCCTCGCCACGGTGGACCAGGCCTCGCCGCTCGTGCATCTGACGTCGTTCGGCTACAGCTTCGAAGGCCGCACGCTGCCGCTCGCCGTCGTGGGCAAGGTGGCCGATGCCCGCCCCGCCACGGTGAAGGCCTCGGGCAAGCTGCGTGTCTACCTGCAGGCCAACATCCACGCCGGCGAAGTGGAGGGCAAGGAAGTGGTGCTCGCGCTCATGCGCGACATCGCGAAGGGCGGCTACGCCGAGTGGATGAACTCGATGGTGCTGCTCGTGAACCCGATCTACAACGCCGACGGCAACGAAAAGGTCACGCTCACGAGCCGCGGCTTCCAGCACGGCCCCATCGGCGGCCAGGGCACGCGCGCCAACGCGCAGGGCCTCAACATCAACCGCGACAACATCAAGATCGAGACGCCCGAGGCGCGGTCGATGGTGCGGCTGCTGAACGACTTCGATCCGCACGTCATGGTGGACCTGCACACGACGAACGGCTCGCGCCACGCCTACCACCTCACCTACGAGACGGCGAACAATCCGGCCGTGGCGGCGCCCATCGTCGGCCAGTCGCGCGACTGGATGGCGACGGTCGCGAAGAACGTCAAGGCGAAGGATCGCTGGGAGTTCCGCTCCTACGGCAACGTCTCGGGCCAGGCGCCGAACCGCGTGTGGACCACCGTTGAGGACCTGCCGCGTTACACGCACAACTACTGGGGCATGCGGAACCGCTTCGGCATCCTGAGCGAGACCTACTCGTATCTCACCTTCGCCGACCGCGTCACGACCGCACGCCGCTTCGTGGAAGAAGTGCTCGCCTACGCGCACACCCACGCGCCGGCACTCATGAAGGCCACCGCCGATGCGGACGCGGCCTCACTCGTGGGCACGGAGCTCTCGATCCGCTCGAAAGTGGCGCGCGCGGGCGCACCGGTCGAGATCCTGATGGGCGACGTGGAAGAGGACGTGAACCCGTATTCAGGCCGCGTCATCCACAAGCGCGCGAACGTCGCGAAGCCCGAGATGATGGCCGACGAAACCACGTTCGAATCCACCGACCGCGAACGTGTGCCCGAGGCCTACTTCGTGCCGGCCGAGCAGAAGGTGGCGCTCGAACGGCTGCGCGCGCACGGCATCCAGCTCGAACGGTTGACCGCGCCGGTGAACGTGCCGCTCCAGGAGTTCGAAGTGGCCACGTCCACCACGACGGCACAGGCGTTCGAAAACCATCAGGAACGCACGGTGACCGGCGCATGGGTACCCGTGGAGCGCACCGTGCCGGCCGGCACGTGGCGCGTGTCGATGCGCCAGCCGCTCGCGCGGCTGGCGTTCTACCTGCTCGAGCCGCGCTCGAACGACGGGCTCGTGACGTGGAACGTGCTCGACGAGGCCCTGAAGGGCGGACGCTCGCCGATCCTGCGCACGCGCAACTGACTCAGGCCTTCCCGGTGTCATCGCTGCCGATGGACGTTCGCGCGAGCTATTGCACCGCGCCGCCGCTCACCGCGGATCTCACGCACGAGGCCTGGCGCGCGGCGCCGCCACACACCCTCGATCGCCTGTGGAACGGCACGCCGGCGCCGACGGTGCTCTCGACCACAGCACGGCTCCTGTGGACGGCCTCGCACCTCTGGCTCGGCTTCGAGTGCGGCTACGCCGAACTCGACGTCGACGCGCCTGAGCAGGTCGATTCCGCTACGGAACGCGTGGCGCTCTGGGATCGCGACGTCTGCGAAGCCTTCGTGCGGAGTCCGCGCGAGCCGCGTCCCGACAGCTACAAGGAGTTCGAGGTGGCGCCCACCGGCCAGTGGTGTGATCTCGCGATTCACACGCCGCGGGTGGACGTGGACTGGCGCTGGAACAGCGGGATGGAGACAGCCGCCGCGATCGACGAGACGGCGCGTGTGTTCCGCGCGGTGATGCGGCTGCCGTTCGTGGCCTTCGGCGGCGCGCCCGCGGCGGGCGAGGTGTGGGCGGTGAACCTGTTCCGGATCGGCCGCGTGGACGGCGCGCGGCAGTACCTCTCGTACGCGCCGACCGGCACGCGCACGCCGGACTTCCATGTGCCGGCGTGCTTCGTGCCGCTCGTGTTCGAGGGCGCGGGCCCGAGACTTCCGGGCACGACGTACGGCACTATCTCTGGATGACCTCACCCACCGCCGGCCCGACGTCGATGAAGGCGTCCCTGCCCCCGGCCCTCTTGCCGCTGACAGAGTTCTCGCACCTCGAGGGGCATTGCTGGATCGCGCGGCTGCCGGAGGCCGGCGAAGGGGATTCCGTGGCGGCGCCGCTCAGTTCCTCGCTGCACGTGCTCGAGAACGGCCGTCCGCTCGGCCCGGGCCACAGCGAGCATCAGCACATCATCGCGGAAGGCGGCGGCCGCTATTCACACTGGGGCGACACGCTCTACTTCTCCACGTCAGACGGCGCCGCGCCCGCGCACGACGGGCGTGCGTATCACGTGCTGGTGCAGGAGCGGCTCGGCGTCGGCCCGTGGAGTCAGATCGCCCGGCAGTTGGCGCACCGCACCGATGCGCCGACTCCGGCGGCCGTCTATGCGGCGGCCGAGGCCCTGCTGGCCTCGCACTATCCCGCCGCCATGCTCGGCGAGGACCTGAAGGCGTTCTGGGGCGAGACCGCACTGCGCGAGACGTACACACGGCTCTGCGGCTCGAATCAGCGATCGTTCGAGCGCAAGTTCGCCGTACTCGGGTTGCTGCGCCTGACGCATCAGGTGCCGGGTGACGTGGCGGAGTGCGGCGCGTACGAAGGCGCGACCGCGTATTTCCTGGCGCAGGCGCTGGCACAGGCGGACCGCCGCCGCCAGATTCTGCTCTTCGACTCGTTCGAGGGCCTCTCCGCGCCTGATGCCATCGACGGCGGTTACTGGCGGCCGGGCGACCTGACGGCGGCCGAAGCGCGGGCACGGGAGAACCTGCGCGACTTCGCCACCGTGGAGTTCTACCGCGGGTGGATTCCGTCGAGGTTCGCGGAGGTGGCCGACCGGCGCTTCGCCTTCGTGCACATCGACGTGGACCTGCACGCCCCCACGCGCGACTCCCTCGAGTTCTTCTACCCGCGCACGGCCCCGGGCGGCGTCATCGTCTGCGACGACTATGGCTTCACGAGTTGCCCGGGGGCGCGTGTGGCCATGGACGAGTTCTTCGCCGGCCGGCCGGAGCCCGTCGTGCATCTCCCCACGGGACAAGGCTTCGTGATTAAGGCCTGAACGCCGCCGGCCGGCGTGAGGCTATCGCTGGCCGGGGAACGGGAGCAGCAGCACTTCGCTCTCGCGGCACCAGGTACCGCCGTCCTGCAGCCAGACCTGTCTGGTGTCGGTCTCGATGATGCCCGTGGGATCGGTGCGGTGTCGTTCTTCAGGTGAATCACCACCGTGGTCTTGCCGCCCTCGACTTCAACACCACGGACCGCGAACTCCAGAATCGGAAACCGCAGGATCCGTGACAGCTTCAGGTACTCCGTGCGCGGCGTCTTCTCGCGGTACGGCGGGCAGTAGAACTCGTACATCGCGGCCAGGTCGCGGTCCTTCCACGCGGAGAAGAACGCGGTGACCCGGGTGGCGAGCGCAGGCGGCGCCGGTGTCAGGGCAGCGGTGGCCGGTTGCGCGGCCACGATGCTCGGCCATGCGGCCAGTGCGATGGCAGACACGATTCGCCTCAGTGCGCGCATCGAGATCACCGAAGACTAGCGGCCGGGGCGGCGCGCCGGCACGACCGGGGCCGCCGGGACGAACACCGGCGCGCCGTCGGCCTCGACGAAGGGCAGCATCACCGGGGCGCCGGGTGTGGGAATGGCAGGAGCGACGATCGGACGTCCGGACTCGTCGGTGAAGGGCAACATCGCGGTGGACCTGAGCTCGGTGCCCACGTTCTCGACGAGCGGCTGGCCATCGACGCCGGCAAAGGGCAACATTACGAGTCCGCGGCGTTCGACGCGTCCACCTGTGGGCGAAGAGAGCGCCTGCAGAAACTCCTCGGGGGTCACTTGACCCGGCACGTTCGGCTCGGCACCGCCGGCAGCCATGCCACCCGCACCGGCCAAATCCTGGTCGTCTTCGACGTCCGCGGATCGATCCCTTGAGGCTGCTGCACCGACCATCGGCGTCGCATCCCTGCCCTCACCAGCGCCTGATGCCACCAGAGCGTCGCGCGCTGCGTTCTTGTCGCCCACGACGATGCGGATGTTCGTGCGAGGGTCGAGGCGTTCGAGGCCGACGGCCACGAAGTTGACCGTGGATTGCCACAGCAGTGTGGCGAGGGCGCGCTCGACCGGTACATCAGCCACGTGCAGACTGACGACCTGGCCTTCTACCGCCGGGTCGATCTTCAGGGCGACGTTGGCCGCCACGGCCAGCTCCCGAAGGAGCTGGCCAAGCGGCGCGTCCGTAGCGGCCACCGTGACACGCCCGGCCCCGAGCTGCCGGACGGCAGGTGTCTGCGCCGCCGTGGTCGTGGCGAACGCACAGACGAGGACGAGCGCGACAGCGTGGGCGCGCATCACTACTGCCAGGTCTTGCGCTGGAAGAGCGTGGAGTCGAAGCCGAGGCCCGTCGTGGACGACAGGCTCGTCACCTGGCCCACGAGCCCTTCAGGCGAGGCGGTGTGGTAGACCTCCACGGTGCCGTTGAAGTTGGTCGCCGGGTTCGTGACGAAGGTACGGGCGTTGATGCCGATACCACCGTTGGCGGGCACCGTGCCGCTGGTCGTGCCAACGATCACACCTGCAGGGCTGCGCCAGGCCATGGTGTAGCTGATGGTAGAGGTCGTGGTGTTACGCAACAGCGTGAACGCGTTGTAGTCGCCGCCAATGAAGAACCACGACGCCCACAGGCTGGTCTCGACCAGGCGCATGCGGTACGTGTACGTGCCTGTTGCGCTGTCTCTGACACGAACATACGCAGTCTGGCCCGTGCCCGCCGCTCCCGTCATGATGAAGCACCCTCGCGAACCAAGATACGCATCGGGCTCCTCGCCGGTGGCGCTATTCGACGAGATCACGGTCGTTGCGTCCGACGCGAGAACGGCGAGTGTTCCATTGCCCCCCTCGTCGGCGTCGCTCGACTGTGAGCGGCCGGCCCCCACCTCGACGCAGTAGGATCGGCCGCCTCTCAGGTCGTATCGGAACCACTTCTCGGTGTTCGTGCCATCGTCGATGAAGACGTCGTGGTCCTGCCCGGGGAACGAGCCGTTCACGGCAAGGGTCGATGTCGTTGCCTGTGCCGCCGCGAGCGCGGGGGTGAGAACCAGCAGGCTCATCGCGAGCCAGGTCTGTCGTGTCGTCATGTCGTGTCCTCCGAGTGGGTCCAAGAGCGCGCGGGGGGCAACGCGAGCTGTATTGCTCCGTTGCCGCCCAGGTGCCGCCGCAGATGATAGCGCCGCGATACCCGCAAACGCCTCACTATCGTCACTAGCGCGAAAGTCGTGCCTTACCCAGCAAACGCATTCTGCGGCGCCGCGGGGCCAGGCCGGAGGACCGGCGTTGGAAGCTCAGGAATTGGAGGAGCGGGAGGGGAATGGTACCGGTACGGGGATTCGAACCCCGGTTACATGGCTGAGAACCACGTGTCCTGACCCCTAGACGATACCGGCACGTCGCTGATGGCTGCAGAACACCATCATGAACCTTTAAAGTTACTCAGTCCCGCGGGTGCTGTCAACCCGGCGCCACCCCGCCACGACCACCGCCGGGCCCGCCGCCGCAAGCCGGACGGGGGCCGCGCCGAGCGACTAGAATCGGGAGATGCAGTTCATCCGGCGCGCCCTGGTCGCGATCGTCGTCATTGCCATTGGGAGCGGCGCCGCCGCCTGGTTCATGGCCGGCCGGGAGGCCGGCCCGGTCATCGACATCAAGAGCCCGGGCGCCTTCATCGGACAGAAGAGCTCGCTCGAACTCTTCGTGGACGCGCCGGCCGGCAAGCTCACGCGCCTCACCGCGGCGCTGACCCAGGGCGGCAAGGCGATGCACGTCTTCTCGCTCGACGACGCCACCGGCACCTCGGGTGATGTGAAGCAGGCGAGCTCCGACCGCCTGTGGATCATCCGGCCGCTCGGCAAGGCGTCGCAGCCGGAACTCGTGGCCGGCCCGGCCACGCTCACCATCACCGCGGCGCGTCCGGTGCTCTTCGGCTGGCGCGAGGCGGAAACGACGGTGACGAAGGACATCACCGTGCGGCTCGAACCGCCGCGCGTGGGCGTGGTCTCGACGCACCACTTCCTGAACCTCGGCGGCTCCGAGTTCGTGGTGCTGCGCGCGACACCGCCCGATGTCTCGGCCGGCGTCACCGTGGCCGGCGTGTCGTTCCCCGCCTTCCCCGGCGCGTCGGTGGGATTGTCGGACCCGGCGCTCAAGGTGGCCTTCTTCGCGCTGCCCTTCGATCAGGACGCGAACACGCCGGTGACGGCGTTCGCGCGTGACGAGGCGGGCAACGAAGCCAAAGCCAACGTCGAGCGCCAGGCGTTCCCCAAGGTGTTCCAGCGCTCGCGCATTCCGATCGACACGAACTTCCTGTCGCGCGTCGTGCCGGCGATTGCGTCGAACACGCCGGCGCTCGGCGTGAAGACGGACGACCTGCTGGCGGCGTTCCTCACGATCAACCGCGATCTGCGGCAGCAGAACAACGCCACCATCGCCGCGCTCGCCGCGAAGACCGCGCCCGAGATGTTGTGGAAGGAAGCCTTCGCACAGCTCGGGAACACGCAGGTGGAATCGCGTTTCGCCGATCACCGCACCTACATCTTCGAGGGCAAGGAAGTCGATCAGCAGACGCACCTCGGCTTCGACCTCGCCTCCACGCAGCAGGCGGCAGTCACGGCGTCCAACAAGGGCGTCGTGGTGCATGCCGCGTATCTCGGCATCTACGGCAACTGCGTGATCGTGGACCACGGGCTGGGTGTGCAGTCGCTCTACGCGCACCTCTCAACCATCGACGTGAAGGAAGGCGATACCGTGGAGAAGGGCCAGACGCTCGGGCGTTCCGGCACCACCGGCCTTGCCGGCGGCGATCACCTGCACTTCACGATGCTCGTGGGCGGCGTGCAGGTGAACCCCGTCGAGTTCTGGGACGGCCACTGGATGGAAGACCGCGTCTTCCGCAAGATTCGCGAGGCCGGCGGCAGCGCGCCCGCGCCCGCGCAGAAGTAGTGATGCCACACGTGCCCTCGATCCTCGCGCGCGCGCTCGGCCCCTGGGCCGTGGCAGCCGTGGCACTGGCCAGCGTGGCCTGTGGCGGCGGTAGCAATGCGCCGGCGTCATCCGCGAACGCGGGCGCGTCGGCGTCGCTCGACCCGGCCAGCACCGGCGCCGTCAGCGGACGCGTCGTGCTCACGGGCACGCCGCCGGCCGCGCAGACCATCCGCGTGGACGGCGACAAGACCTGCGCCACGCTCGTGCCCGGCGCGGAGCGGAAGACCGAGAGCTACGTGGTGGGCGACGGCGGCACCCTCGCGAACGTGTTCGTCTACGTGAAGACCGGCCTCGAAGGCCGCAGCTTTCCGGTGCCGTCGGAACCCGTGGTGATCGATCAGCAGCGCTGCTGGTACACGCCGCGTGTGGTTGGCGTGCGCGTGGGCCAGCCGTTCCAGGTGATGAACTCGGATCCGCTGCTGCACAACGTGCGCGCGGAAGCCGCCATCAATCAGCCCTTCAATCAGGGCCAGCCCGTGCAGGGCGTGCGCTACAGCCACACCTTCTCGACGGATGAGGTGATGGTGGCGCTGCGCTGCGACGTGCACGCGTGGATGAACGCGTGGGTGGGCGTGATGAACCATCCCTACTTCGCGGTCACCGGCGCCGACGGCGCCTTCTCACTGCCGAACCTTCCGGCCGGCACCTACACGGTGGAGGCGTGGCACGAGGCCGCCGGCACGACCACCGGCACGGTCACGGTGACCGCGCAGGGTACGGCCACGCTCGACCTGACCTTCGCGGTGCCCGCGGCGTGAGTACGCCCGAGACGGCCGTGAGCGGCCACGACGTGCCTGCCGAGGCGACGCGCACGCGCAAGGCGTGGTCCGACTACGTGCAGCTCACGAAGCCGCGGCTGAACCTGCTCGTCGTGCTCACGACACTCGCCGGCTACTACCTCGGCATGGAGGAGGGCTCGCCGCTCGCGCGCCTGATTCACACGGTCGTCGGCACCACGCTCGTGGCGGGTGGCGCGTCGGTGCTCAATCAGGTGTGGGAGAAGGACACGGATCGCCTGATGCGTCGCACGCGCACGCGGCCGCTGCCGGCGGCGCGCCTCGCGCCCACGCCGGCCTTCTGGTTCGGCGTGGCGCTCTCGGCGGTGGGGCTCGCGGAACTCTGGATCTTCGCCAACCCGCTGTCGTCGATCGTCGCGTTCCTGACGGTGCTCAGCTACGTGGTGGTCTACACGCCGATGAAGCTCAAGTCGTCGCTCTCGACGATCGTGGGCGCCGTGCCTGGCGCGCTGCCACCGCTCATCGGCTGGGCCGCGGCCACGAACTCGCTGTCGCTCGCCGGCTGGTCGCTCTTCGGCATCGTCTTCTTCTGGCAGATGCCGCACTTCCTGGCGATCGCGTGGATGCACCGCGACGACTACGCCAAGGCCGGCATGCCGCTCCTGCCGGTCATCGAACCGAGCGGACGCAGCACCGGGCGGCAGGCCGTGCTCTACGCCGCCGCCACGATTCCCGTGAGCCTGCTGCCCACGCTGCTGAGCCTGGCCGGCCCGCGATATCTCATCACCGCCATCGTGCTCGGCGCGATGGTGCTGTGGCTGTCGTTCGAGTTCGCCGCCACGCGCACGCACGTCGCCGCGCGGCGGCTGTTCTTCGCGACGATCATCTACCTGCCGCTCATCCTCGGCGCGCTCGTCATCGACCACGCCTGGCGATAGCGTCGTGTGAGGGGGACTGTCCCTAATCTGGGTGGTTGCGGACTAGTTGCACTCGCTGCGACTAGTCAGGGCGGGCCCAGATTAGGGACAGTCCCCTTCACACTTACGCTACTGATACAGCAGGTACTTCGCGCGGAGGCGGCGCCAGGAGGCTTCGGCGCCGGCCCACGAGGCGACGATCGCCGCCGGATCGTCCCCGGCCTTCGCGCGCGCGAGCGCCGTGGGCGTGCCCACCAGGCGCTCGCTCGTCTTCACGTCGAACTGATCGCCGTGCAGCTTGTAGAGCGCGGCCGCTAGCTCCATGCCGACGCGTGTGGGCTGAAGCTGCTCGCGATTCGTCACCACCATGAACACGCCCTGGCAGGCGACCTTCGCATGCACGCTCGACGTGGGCGTGAAGCGCACCGGATAGAAGTGGATGCCCGCAAGCCCGCGCGCGTTCAGCGCGGCAGCCAGCCGCGGGCCGTCGATCCACGGCGCGCCCACCTGCTCGAACGGCTGGTCGGTACCGCGCCCCACCGAGATGTTCGCGTATTCGATGGCGCCGATGCCGGGATACAGCGTGGCCTGATTCAGGTTCCGCATGTTCGGCGACGGGTTCACCCATGTGAGGCCGGTCTGGTCGAACCACTGGTCGCGGCGCCAGCCGTCCATCTTCACCACGGTGAGGTCGGCGCCGATCTTCCGCTCGGCGTTGAAGAGCTGCGCCAGCTCGCCGATCGTCATGCCGTGGCGGATCGGCATCGGCATGTAGGCGATGAAGCTGAGCAGGTCATCGGCCGCGAGCGGCCCTTCCACGTGCCAGCCATCGATCGGATTCGGCCGATCGAGCACCACCACCTTGAGCTTGTGCTTCGCGGCCTCCTCGAGCACGTAGCCCATCGTGGCGAGATAGGTGTAGAAGCGCACGCCGACGTCCTGCAGATCGACGACGAGCGTGTCGAGCCCCTGCAGCATCTCCGGCGTGGGACGGCGCGTGGCGCCGTAGAGCGAGTGGATCGTGAGCCCGGTGCGTTCGTCTTTCGACGAGGCGATGCCCTCTTCGTCGAGCAGCCCGCGGATGCCGTGTTCGGGACTGAAGAGCGACACCAGCGTGACGCCGGGCGCGCTGTGCAGCATGTCGATCGTGGAGGCGCCGGTGACCGACAGCCCCGTGTGATTGGTGACGAGGCCCACCTTGCGGCCCTTGAGCACCGCGAAGCCGTCGCGCGCCAGCACGTCGATGCCGGGCAGCACGCGCGTCGTGGGCGTCGCCGGCACGGCGCGCCCGGGTTCGGCCGCGGCGCCGAAGTCGGTGCCGGTCATCCGCGCGCCGGCCAGCGTGTCGAGCGTGGGCGCGGTGAGCGCGCTTGCGGCAATCGTCGCGATCCTCGCTCGCACCGCCCCGACATCCCCGTTGCCGTCGGGGTGCAGCCGGCTCGACAGGAACACGACGAAGAGCTTCGTGCGCGGATCGACCCAGAGCGACGTGCCGGTGAAGCCGGTGTGGCCGAACGAGCCCACGGGCATCAGCTCGCCGCGGTTCGACGAGAAGCTCGTGTCGACGTCCCAGCCGAGCCCGCGCGCGGACGCCATTCCCGCCGGCGTCGCCGGCGTGATCATCTTCGCCACCGTGAGCGGCGAGAGCACGCGGCGCGGGCCGAGCGCCCCGCCGCCGAGCAGCATGCGCGCGAAGCGTGTCATGTCGCGCGCCGTGCTGAAGAGCCCGGCGTGGCCGGCCACACCGCCCATCCGCCGCGCCGTCGGGTCGTGCACTACGCCGCGCAGGGGCTCCACATCGGGCGCCTTGCAGGGCCACGCGTCGAGAAAGCGGCAGCGTTCGGTGGGCGCGATGCGCCCCACGCGTTCGATCGGCGGCAGGAAGCCGGTGTCGCTCATGCCGAGTGGCGCGAAGACGCGTTCCGCCGTGTAGCGTTCGAGCGGCAACCCGGAGGCCTGCGCCACGATGTGACCGAGCAGGAAGAAATTGATGTCGCTGTAGACGAAGCTGGCGCCCGGCGCGGCCTGCGGTACCTCGTCCTTCGCGAGTTCGATCGCCGCGTCGTAGCCCTTCCACGGATCGCCGAGGTCCACGTCGGGCCGGAGGCCCGACACATGCGTGAGCAGGTGGCGGATGGTGATGCCACCCTTGCCGAATCTCTCGAAGCCGGGCACCCAGGCGGCCACCGGGTCGGTCAGTCGAACGACGCCCCGCTCCACGAGCTGCATCACGGCGGTGGTCGTGGCCACGACCTTGGTGAGCGAGGCCATGTCGAAGACCGTGTCGAGGGTCATCGGCTCGGCCAGCGGGGCCACGGCGCGCTGCCCGTAGGCCTTCTCGAAGAGCACCGTGTCGCCCCGGCCCACCACCACGACGGCCCCGGGCATCCGCCCGTCGGCGATGCCTTTGGCCACGATCTGGTCGATTTCCGCCAGACGGGCCGAATCCACGCCGGTGGCGCGGCTGGCAGCCGCGGCCCTGGCCGCCGGCGTCTGGCCGGCCGCGGGGACGGCCACACCCAGCATGGCCAACAGAAAAGGCACGGCGAACGTCTTACTGGACATGGCGGGATCCCTATCGGGCTGCTAGCATATACTCCGTAGGTTTTCCGGTTATCGAGGAGAGAGACACGATGCGTGAAAGTCTGAAGCTGTCGGTTGCGGCCCTGGTGGTCGTGCTGCTCGGCGCGCTTCCCGCTCTGGCCCAGACGGGCCGCGTCGGCGGGGTGGTTCGCGATGACAAGGGCCAGCCCCTGAAGGGTGCCACCGTGGTGGCGGAGAACCCTTCGGCGTCGCCGCCGTCGTTCAGCGCCACGACCGACGACAAGGGCCGCTTCTCGATCATCGGCCTGCGTGCCGGTAGCTGGAAGCTCACGGCCTCGGCGCCCGGCTTCCAGCCGTCGGTGGGCCAGGTGCCGGTGCGCACCATCGGCGCGCCGAACCCGCCCGTCGAGTTCACGCTGGCCGCCGGTGCCCCTGCCGGGGCTGGCGCTCTGGCGGGTGTGAACACCAAGGAACTGCAGGGTGACCTCGCCGCCGCGGAAGCCAAGATGAACGCCAACGACTTCGACGGCGCCATCGCGGCGTACCAGGCGATGCTCGTCAAGGTGCCGGCGCTCAGCATGCTGCACCTGCAGATCGGCCGCGCCCAGCGCATGAAGAAGGACTACAACGGCGCGCTCGAGTCGTACCAGAAGCTCCTCGCCGTCGAACCGAACAACGAACGCGCCAAGGTCGAGATCGGGATGACCAACCTCGAAAAGGGCGACCTGCCGGCAGCCGACGCCGCGCTGAGCGAAGCGGCGCAGAACATGAGCGCCGGCCGCGAGGTGTTCTACAACCTCGGCGAAGTGAAGTTCGCCAAGGGCGAAACGGACGAGGCCATGAAGTGGTACCAGCGCGCGGTCGACGTGGACGCGAACTGGGCCAAGCCCTACTTCAAGCTCGGCCTCGGCCGGCTGCAGAAGGCCGACATGCCCGGCGCGCTCCAGATGATGGAGAAGGTCATCGCCGTCGAGCCCACCTCGGCCGAAGCGGCGCAGGCCAAGGCGCTCATCGAACAGCTCAAGAAGGGCTAAGGGCCTGGGCCCGGGGCTCGGGGCCCGGGGCTCTGACCCGGAGGCCAGGGGCTCAGAACACGGACCGGCGGTTCCTCACGGGACCGCCGGTTTTGCTTTGTACGGAGCCTATCGCGGCGGCGGGGCGGCGAGCCGGCGCGTCGCCTCGTCGATCATCCGGTCGATGTTCGGCGTGGCCGGGTCGCGGTCGCGGGCAGCCTTCCAGCTCGCCAGCGCGTCGCTGAAACGTCCGGCGCGGGCGAAGAGCACGCCGCGGATGACATAGGGGCGCGCGGCGGTGGGATCGAGCGCGAGCGCCGCCTCGACCACACGCGCCGCCTCGGCGTCTTCACCACGCTGGGCATGCAGCCAGGCGAGCGTGGCCTGCATCGGCGCCGACTCGGGGAACGAGCGCAGGCTGGTCGCGAGGTCCTGCTGGGCGCGGGCCAGCGCTTCACCGGCGCGTCCCGGCGCGGTCGCCACGTCGAGCGCCAGCAGCGACTCCGCCGCGCGCATCCGGACGACGCGCGTCTCGTCCACGAGGCGCGCCATCAGCACCGCGAGCACGCGCTCGTCGCGCTGGTCGAGCGAGCCCA